>NZ_JAPTNK010000026.1:0-49718 GCF_026891775.1 Brevibacillus halotolerans | reverse complement strand
AATTTCCATAGGGTAACTCACTCTCGTTGCCAAAGAAAAAACACCTCCAGGTTACTTCCATATCTTACGACATGGTTGCATTCTCTTGAAGGTGTTTTGATTTGTCTCACGTTATGGGGTCAGTCCCTTTTCTGTCCAAAGGGGTTTTTTATGCTAGTGGTGATACCCTAAACCAAGTGATAATTGGGAAACGGTTCGTAATACTTTCTGCTGAAAATCATTCATATGAGGAAGCATACGTTCAGATGGACCGATTAGACTGATGGAAGCGATGGCTTGTCCGGTTGCATCAAAAATAGGGGCAGCAATAGCCGTTACACCAACATTGCGCAGATTAGAGCTAACTTCATAGCCGTTTCTCCTAATCGTCGTCAGACGCTGTTTCATTTCCTCAGAAGAAGTAAGGGATTGAGGTGTGTATGCTTTTAGCCCAGATGCAAGAACTTCATCAATAAAAGTCTCGGATTGATAAGCAAGCAAACACCGAGCACTACTTGTCGCATATAAAGGAAACCGCCGATAGGCATCAACGGTAAAGCGAATAGGATATTCAGAGTCGATTTTGTCCACGTAAATAGCATCTTTACCATCCATAATACAAAGACATACCAATTCTTTGGTCTGGCCTGCCAGTTCTACAAGATGGGTTTTTGTATATTCTACGGTATTGTGATCACGTAATACCTTTGAACCTAATTCAAGTAAGGTATAACCAAGCGCATATTGCTTGGTTTTTTGGTTTTGGCGAATAAAGCCCTCGCTCTCAAGTGTGGTTAGTAATTTATGTGCGGCGCTTTTGGATATTGCCAATTTTTTACTTATTTCTGTTACACCCAATTCTCTAGGAGAATCTAAAAAGAGTTGCATAAGATGACAGCTTTTTTTAACGGAAGATAAGAAGTTGTCCATCCGATTATTCCTTTCCTATGAAAAGTCATACACGATTGACTGATATTCCAAAAAATAGGGGAAAAGCCCTGATGTAACGGTATTGTATCATGGACACATAATTTTCACAAATAATTGATTTTTGAAAATATTAATGCTAAAATTCACATATCGTTCCTATATGGATAACAAAGTTCACTATAAGAGAACAATAAAAGAGAGTATGGGGTGCTTATGATGAAGAAACAAGCGTGGTCAGTTTTATCGGTTATTGCACTTTCGGCAGTATTGGTGGCAGGCTGTGGAAGCTCAGCACAACCAGCGGGAAGCAATGAGGCAAAATCTCAATTCGAAGACAAGCTCGTTATTGCTGGAAATGGCGCTACCGTAGAAAAATTGATGAAAGACGAGATTTTTAAAAAATTTAATGAAAAACATCCGAATGTAAAGCTCTCCTATGTATCAGGTGTTTCTACGGAAATTGTAGCCAAGATAAAGGCACAGAAAAACTCTCCACAAATAGACGTAGCCATCATAGAGGGCGGTGAGCAAGAAAAAGGCCGTACAGAAGGATTATGGCAACCGATTACAGCAACAGATATCCCCAATGCGGCTAACGTAGCTGATGACTTAAAAGTGTTAGAAAATTCAGGAGTTACGGTTAATTTCACACCTATGGGCATCTCCTATAATACTGACCTCATTAAGGAAAAGGGGTTACCTGTGCCAGAATCCTGGAATGATCTAGCTCGTCCTGAAATGAAAGGAAATTTGATTTTAACGGATATTACTAGCAACTTCGGGCGTAGTGCGTTAATCATGTTGGCGTATGCCAATGGTGGTTCGGAAAAAGAAATGGAGGAGGGCTTCAAAAAGCTAGAGATGATTGCCGGATATATGCCTACATTTGCAAAGTCTGCTGCACAGCTCCAACAGAATTTGCAAAGTAAGACCTCTGCCTACACAGCGTGGACAATGGCGCGGAGCATTACACAAAAAAAAGCAGGATTACCACTTGAATTCGTCTTTCCCAAAGAAGGGGCTAATATAGTACCAAACGTAGCGGTTATGGTTAAAGGGGTAAAGCATCCTGAGGTAGCTAAGGAATTTATGAATTTCTTACTAACAGATGAGGTGCAGAGCATGTATGCTTCAAAATTATATTACAATCCTGCTACCAAAGTGGACTTGCCGGGTGATGTAGCAAAACAGCTTGATTTTGATCGGACCAAAGTTGTGAACTTTGATTATGCCGTTTTAGGAAGTAAAACGGGAGAGTGGATTAATCATTTCAACAAGGAAATTGCGCCCAAAGTAGGAAAGTAGGTGTCCACATTGACAAGAGTGCCGGATGTAGAGTTGATAAATATTCAGAAAAGATTCCAAAATCAGATTATTGTTGATGACTTCCAGCTTCAAATTGAGCAAGGCGAGTTCATTTCCTTGCTAGGTCCTTCTGGTTGTGGCAAAACAACAACGTTAAATATGATTGCCGGTTTTTTAGATCCTGACCAGGGTGATTTGCTCATTAAAGGCAAGAGGATGAATGGAGTTCCCCCCTATAAGAGAGAATTGGGTATGGTATTTCAAACCTATTCCTTATTCCCGCACATGACGGTAGGGGAGAACATTGGCTATGGGTTAAAATTACGCAAAATATCTAAAGCGGAACAGAAGGAGCGAATCCAAAAGGTCCTAGAGCTGGTAAAGCTACCACATGTAGCAGATCGATACCCCAAGCAGCTTTCAGGTGGACAGCGTCAACGTATTGCCATTGCCAGAGCATTAGTTGTAGAGCCGTCATTGTTACTTCTTGACGAGCCATTAAGCAACCTAGATGCGAAATTACGTGAAGAATTACGTGATGAGTTGAAACGGCTACATCAGGAAATTGGAGTTACGACCATTTTTGTTACGCATGATCAGGAAGAAGCTTTATCCCTATCTGATCGAATAGTAGTCATGAATTATGGACGTGTAGAGCAAATCGGTCGACCTCACGAAATTTATCATCATCCAGCAACAGAATTTGTTCATACGTTTATTGGCAAGTCAAATCGAATACCTGGTCGTATTACCGCTATAAACGGTCAGATCATGACGATTAAAACAGATGGAGATTGGGAGATACAAGCTGTTGTGACTAACAAAAATCTACAGATAGATCAGCGAGTGATAGCCTATGTCCGTCCAGAGAAAATCAAACTATTTTCGTTACATGATCGATCAAGCGATAAATCCTCTATGGATAATAAAGTATACGGTCAACTGACGTTCTCCTCATTCCTTGGTGCCTATACGGAATGTAGGGTGCAGATTGGAGGAGCTCAGCTTGATGTACGCGTGCAAGAATCGAGTGTGCTTACAGAAATGAAGCAGGAAGCAACGATCATTTGTCAATGGGAAAAGGAAGATGTTTTTGTAATGGCGGAGAGGAGGGAGTAAAGATGTCAAAACGACTCGGCTATCTGTTATTACTTTTACCGGCCATGATTATTTTATTTGGTGTCTTTCTTATCCCTATGCTTTTCATTCTTCTTTTAAGTTTGGAAGGAGCAGAGGGGCAGTTTAGTTGGTCCAATTATCTCATGTTTTTTCAGGATACCTATTATCTAGAGATACTAGGACGAACAATCTCTCTAAGCTTATACACCGTTGCCTGCACATTACTACTAGCCTATCCTGTAGCGATGTTTATGGCCCGTACACAGGGAAAGCTGCGTGGGCTCGTCACGATGTTAATTTTGTGTCCACATCTTATAAGTGTTGTGATACGAAATTTCGGCTGGGTAGTCATTTTGGGAGATACAGGCTGGCTGAATACCATGCTACTAAAAGTAGGGATTATTGAAACGCCACTCCGCTTGTTATACAACGAATTAGGTATTGTTATAGGCTTAACGGATGCGTTTATTGCTTATATGGTATTGGCAATTGCGACTAGTCTATATACCATTGATGCTTCCTTGTATAAAGCGGCTTCTATCTTAGGAGCAACACGCCTTCAATCTTTTTTTCACATAACCTTACCTCTGAGCATGCCTGGTGTGATTGCCGGCATTACACTGGTTTTTAGTTTGTCGATGAGTGCCTATGTTACACCAGCCCTAATGGGAGGAACGTCGGTTAAGGTTATTCCTGTACTAGCCTTTGAACAAATCATGTCGACCCTTAACTGGCCATTAGGAGCAGCTCTCGCTATCTTATTGCTTTCAAGTACGGTTGTGCTGGTCACTTTGTTTAGTCGATTAGTAGAAACAAAACGGTATAAAGAGGTGTTTACATCATGAGACAAGGAAGATTTTCTTGGCTAGGTGTTATCACCGTTGCCATTTTGATTTTTGTAAATGCGCCTTTTTTGATTATTGTTCCAAGCTCATTTACTGCTGCCGGCTACCTATCGTTTCCCCCAGAAGGGTTTTCCTTGGATTGGTATAAGCAAATCCTTGATCGTCCTGAGTTTATAGAAGCCTTCTGGTTTAGCCTCCAGTTAGCAGCTATCACGGCCATCCTTTCGACCTTGATTGGAACAATGGCTGCCATCGCAATCTCTAAATATCAATTTAAGGGTAAAAATTTTATTAGTGGCTTGCTCTTATCACCTTTAACCGTGCCATCACTGATTATTGGTATCGCGGCGCTGTTGTTCTTTACCCGTCTTGGGCTTGGGGGAACATTCTTGGGCTTGCTACTAGCACACATATTAATTTCAATTCCTTATGTCGTACGACTTGTTTTGACGGGGTTAACTACCTTTGATTACACCTTAGAAAAGGCGGCATATATGCTAGGGGCAAGACCGGTGCATGTGTTTTGGGATATTACATTACCGATGTTGCGTCCCGCGATCTTGTCAGGCTTTATTTTTTCGTTCCTGACTTCCTTTGATAATGTGACAGTATCCTTATTCCTCGTTGCTCCAGATACAACAACGTTACCGCTCGCCATTTTTACCTACATGCAGGAATCACTTGATCCAATGGTGGCTTCTATATCATCGGTTGTGATTCTGATTAGTTTATTTTTTATCTTTTTATTGGAAAAGGTATATGGTTTAGATCGATTATTTGGACTAAACGCACAACAACATTAATGGAGATGTCATCTACCTATGGCCCTATATACTTATTTGCAAGAACAAATGCCTAGCTTTATGCAACACTTAGAGGAGAGTGTCAATATTGATTCTCCTTCTAAACATAAATCACAGAGCGAAAAAATGATTGCTTGGTATATAAAAGTCATGCATAAATTAACGGGTGGAAGGGTTCACCGTTATATGAACCCCACCTATGGCGACCAATTGCGCTGGGAGGTAGGGACAGGAAGGAAAAGAATCTTATTAGTCGGTCATTATGATACAGTATGGCCACTACAGGAGAGTATAAAGCGACCATTTCGTTGCCAGGATGGAAAGGCATACGGACCCGGAGTCTATGATATGAAAGCAGGGATTCTTCAAGCTATTTTTGCCATTCAAGCTCTGAATAGATTTGATCGCCTTCCAAAGGATAAAACGATTGTGCTTCTTCTTACAGGAGATGAGGAAATCGGTAGCCCGACTTCTCGATTGATTTTGGAAGAGGAGGCGAAAAAAGCAGAGGTAGCGTTCATATTAGAACCGCCGGTAGCTCCTCATGGGGCATTAAAGACGTGGCGCAAGGGTAGCTTGCAGTACACCATTCAGGTATCGGGGGTTTCGGCTCATGCTGGAGTTGATCACGATAAAGGAATTTCAGCTATTCAAGAAATAACCTATCATATTCAACATTTGCACTCGCTGACCAATTATGCAAATGGAACAACGGTTAATGTGGGGACAATTACAGGCGGGGTAGGGCGAAATGTAGTAGCCGATTATGCTGAAGCCGAGGTAGATGTGCGAGTGCAATCTCAAGAAGAGGCGGAACGAATTCACCAGATCATGATGTCTTTACAGCCAGTTCTTCCTGGAACAAAGCTAGTTGTGAAGGGAGGTATCAACCGTCCGCCGATGGAAAAAACGGAGAAAAGCTATGCACTTTTTGCGTTAGCGAAGTATATTTGTGAACAGGAGTTCTCCTGCTCCTTAACAGAAGAGGGAACAGGTGGTGTTAGCGATGGTAACTTTGTCGCCGCTTGCGGGGTTCCCACGTTAGATGGATTAGGGGCAAGTGGCGATTATGCCCATTCCCCACGTGAGTTCATCTGGATAAAAGATATTCCAAAACGAACGACACTATTAGCTCGTTTGTTAGAAGAATGTTAAAAAGGATAGGATAAGACTCTCTTGATCCAAACCTAGGCCAGGATTGCTTTTATGGATAAATGGGTGGGGCAGGTTAGAGAGTCTTTCCTTTACATGTTACGATGCAAGGTCAAAAATGTATGCGTTATGTTACATATGTAAGATAATTCTGTCAGCTGAACATAAAAAAATATAAAATAAATAAATTATAATAATGAAAGACAAAGAATGGGATATTTCAAACAAGAGACAAAATGAAAGCGTTATCATCGCTTTATTACCAAGACTATTTTGATTTAAAACGAAAAGTTTATGAAAATTGACCGGCTCGTTCAGTTTGCAGCATACATTTGTAGGAAATTCATGCTAGTTCTATTCACTTTGTTTATAATATTTTATGTTTGTAGGGGCTGTAATTCGTTGACACCGTAATAAATTCGTAATATTTTTATATGTAACAGACAGTTTGTTTCGTTATTTTGCGAAATTCGTAATGAAATGGAAAAGTACGAAAGTGAATTCGTAGAGTAGATGAGATCAAACAGAAATAAGAGTAAAATGGAGTGGTAAGATTGAGGAAAATCGACCATGTGGATAGGCAAATCTTGCAGATCCTCCAAGAAGATGGCCGAACTCCTTATACAGAGATTGCTCACCAATTAAAAGTGAGTGAAGGCACGATTCGCTCGAGGATATCTCGTCTATTGCATGATGGAGTTTTTCAATTCGTCATTCGCACCGATCCGGAAAAGCTAGGGCTTAATGTGTTGGCGTTTATCGGTCTAACCACGAAATTGGGCAAACAGAAACAAGTAGCTGCGGAGTTAACGGAACTACCTCAGGTTACATTTGTGGGGGCTTTTAGTGGTAAGCACGATTTAATCATACAAGCCTGTTTTTACAGTAATGACGAGCTGATTATCTTCGTTAATGAGCAACTCTCGCGAATCGATGGCATACTCGCTGCCGATGTCTCTTTGGAGCTAAAGCAGTATAAAGAATCTTTTTCGTATGTACGTGAAGAGGATATTACGACATCAGAAGGGGGTTAAACAAGCCGGCTTTAGAACCGTATCTCCCGATGCTAGATTTTTCAGAAAAAACATACAATGAGAGCATTGTACTATGAATCATGCATCTATCAGGTATAGATAGGGCATGGTTTAGTGAACTATTTGCCCTCTGTTTTGATGTATGACCAACCTTCTGAATTGCACTGATTAGAAAGACATTATACAGTCTCTTGGATTTTATCTAGAATATTCAGAATGAATAACCTATTTGGTTTACTTTACCTAAGTAGTACAATAACGCATAAGATTTAGGGAAAGAAACAATTGGTTCATTTCATGTGAATAGATAACTAAGATTGGATAATAGCTTTCATGCAGACATGGACAGTGTATGCTCGAAAACTGTCGAATATTGTAAAATGTTTGCTTAAAAAATGATGATCGCTTGTACAGTAGCACAATCATATATTCACATATGGTCATCTAAGATGCACCAAGGTGGATTGTGTAGAGATAGTAGAAATCTTTTTAAGGGGGAATGAGGTTTGCTCCGTTACCTTGGTAAACGTATTATTTTTATGTTTGTTTCTTTGTTTTTAATTGTTACCGCGACTTTTTTCCTGATGCATTCAATTCCGGGTGGACCATTCACCGGTGAACGTAATGTACCACCAGAAATTCAAAAAGCGCTGGAAGCAAAGTACAATCTGGACCTACCGATTAGTCAGCAGTACCTGTTGTACTTGAAAGGGATTGCTACTTGGGATTTGGGTCCATCCTTTACTGAGAAATCATCAACGGTTAATGATATGATCAATCGTGGATTTCCTGTATCAGCACATTTAGGTCTACAGGCTTTATTAGTCGCTATTTTTGGCGGAATTTCCTTGGGTGTAATTGCAGCTCTCTATCATAATAAATGGCAGGATTATAGTGCCATGCTGATTGCTGTGCTTGGACTTTCGGTACCTAGCTTTATCCTTGCAAGTTTTTATCAATATTTCTTCTCGATTGAGCTTGGATGGTTCCCGATTGCAAAATGGGAAACTTGGAAGCATACTGTCTTACCAACATTCGCGTTGGCAGCAAGTCCGCTAGCCTTTATCGCGCGTCTGACTCGTTCTAATATGATTGAAATTATGGGACAAGATTATATTAAAACAGCTAAATCTAAAGGATTAAGTACTTTCGTTATCACAGTAAAACATGCGATCCGAAATGCACTTTTACCTGTTATTACTTACTTAGGACCTTTGTCTGCTAGCATTTTGACTGGGGCTTTCGTAGTTGAAAGAATTTTTGGTATTCCTGGTCTTGGTAGAGAATTTGTTATATCCATTACGAATCGTGATTATACGGTTATCATGGGTACAACCGTCTTCTATGCGATGATACTTGTAGTCATGGTTTTGATTGTGGATATTGCCTATACATTGATTGACCCACGCATTAAGCTTGGCGATGTTGGAAGGGAGTAGTGACAGAATGCAATTAACAGAAAAACACTTTGAGCCTGTCTCTGTAGATGCTAGTCAGGCTGAACAAATTAAGCGTCCAAGTTTATCCTTTTGGCAAGACGCATGGCGTCGTCTTAAACAAAATAAAGTAGCCATGGTTTCACTTATCTTTTTGGTAGCCCTAATTGTCTGTGCTATCGCTATGCCAATGATTAGTTCTAATGACTACTTCTCTACAGATTTAACTGGTAAAAACAAAAAGCCATCCATGGAACACTTTTTTGGAACGGATGATCTAGGACGTGATATGTTCGTTCGTATTTGGTACGGTGCACGTATCTCCCTTGAAGTAGGTTTTGCCGCTGCCTTTATTGATTTGATCGTTGGAGTACTTTGGGGTGGTATCGCAGGTTTCTATGGTGGTAAAGTGGACGAGGTTATGATGCGCATTGCTGATATCCTGTTTGCTATTCCTTATCTATTAGTAGTTATCTTACTTTTGGTTGTTTTAAAGCCTGGTGTTACGACTATTATTTTAGCCCTTACCATAACGGGCTGGATCGGGATGGCCAGGATTGTAAGGGGACAGATGCTACAGCTTAAGCAGCAGGAATATGTATTAGCTGCGAAATCGCTTGGTGCTGATAGCAAACGCATTATCTTTAAGCACTTGATTCCAAATGCTCTGGGTCCGATCATCGTAACGTTGAGTTTGTCGATTCCAAGTGCAATTTTTGCTGAAGCATTCTTATCCTTCCTTGGTCTAGGGGTTTCTGCACCAGTTGCTTCATGGGGAACCATGGCATCAGAGGGATTACCGGCTATGAAGTATTACCCATGGCGTTTAATGTTCCCAGCTATTTTTATCAGTTTAACCATTTTGGCCTTAAACCTGTTGGGTGACGGTATTCGAGATGCAGTAGACCCACGCTTACGTAAATAGGAGGGATTAGGATGGAACGAATTTTGGAAGTAAAAGATTTGCATGTTTCCTTCCACACCTATGCTGGTGAAGTGAAAGCTGTGCGTGGCGTAAACTTTCATGTAAATAAAGGGGAAGCAGTAGCAATTGTAGGTGAGTCCGGCTGTGGAAAGTCGGTAACAGCTCAATCTTTGATGAAGCTAATTCCGACGCCTCCGGGTGAATATAAGCAGGGCCAGATTCTGTTTAATGGTCAGGATATTATTAAAAAGACAAATAAAGAGATGGAATCTATTCGCGGTAAAGAAATCGGAATGATTTTCCAAGACCCGATGACTTCCCTTAATCCAACCATGACGATCGGTAATCAGATCATGGAGGGCTTAATTAAACATCAAAACATGAGCAAAGCCGCTGCTAAAGAGCGTGCTATTGAACTATTAAGCATTGTAGGTATTCCACAACCAGATCGTCGTGTGAACCAATACCCGCATGAATTTTCCGGTGGTATGCGCCAACGCGGCATGATCGCAATCTCTCTTTCATGTTCGCCAAAGCTGTTAATTGCCGACGAGCCAACAACAGCTCTTGATGTAACCATTCAAGCGCAAATTCTTGACTTGATGAAAGATTTGCAAAAGAAAATGGGAACTTCTATTATCATGATCACGCATGATTTGGGTGTAGTTGCTGAAATGTGCGATCGTGTAGTCGTTATGTATGCTGGTAAGGTTATTGAAGAGGGTACGGTAGACGAAGTATTCTACAATCCTCAGCATCCTTATACAAAAGGCTTGCTGCGCTCTGTACCACGACTCGATTTAAATCGTGATGAGCCGCTTACTCCAATCTTCGGTACTCCGCCGGATTTGTTAAAACCTCCAGTGGGATGTGGCTTTGCTGCACGCTGTGAGTGCACAATGAAGGTATGCATGGAATACGATCCAGAATTGACTACAATTAGCGACAGTCAACGCGCCGCCTGCTGGTTACAGCATCCGTTAGCACAAGCTCGCACAGGTTCGTAAGGGAGGAGGAGCACAGATGTCAAACAAAGCTATGTCAAACGATGATACATTGGTTGAGGTACGCAATTTAAAGAAATACTTTAAGATCGGTGAAAATACATTAAAGGCAGTCAATGACGTATCCTTTACGATCAAACGCGGTGAAACTCTAGGGATCGTAGGCGAGTCTGGCTGTGGGAAGTCTACTGCTGGTCGTACAATGCTTCGCTTATACGATCCAACTGAAGGACAAGTAATTTTTGAGGGTAAAGATTTGGCGAAATTAAGCCCTGCTGAAATGAAAGCAATGCGTCGTAACATCCAGATGATTTTCCAAGATCCATACGCTTCTCTTAACCCGCGTATGACAGTTGGCGATATTATCGGTGAAGCATTAGATATTCATGGTCTGGCTAGTGGTTCAAAACGTAAAGAACGCATCCAAGAATTGTTGTCGTTAGTAAGCTTGAATCCTGAACATATGAACCGTTTTCCACATGAGTTTTCTGGTGGTCAGCGTCAACGTATTGGGATTGCACGCGCTCTAGCTGTTGAACCGAAATTTATCGTGTGTGACGAACCGATTTCAGCATTGGATGTATCCGTTCAAGCTCAGGTTGTTAACCTATTGGAGCAATTGCAAGAAAAAATGGGCTTAACGTATATGTTTATCGCCCATGACTTGTCCATGGTAAAATACATTTCTGATCGAGTTGGCGTTATGTATTTAGGAAAAATGGTAGAGCTAGCAGATAGTGAAAAGCTGTATGAAAAACCGCTCCATCCGTATACACAAGCTTTATTATCTGCGATTCCGATTCCAGATCCTGAAATCGAGCGTACTCGTGAGCGTATCGTCCTGCAAGGCGATGTACCGAGTCCAATGAATCCACCAAGCGGTTGTCATTTCCGTACACGTTGCCCGAAAGCAATGCCGGAGTGTGCAGCGAAGGAGCCAGCTTGGAAAGAGATTGAATCAGGTCATTTCGTAGCTTGTCACTTGTTCAACTAAATTCGTTATTCTCTGCGAAAAACGAGTATAAAAGAAAACGGCGCCTTGCAGTACAGCAGGGCGCCGTTGTTCTTTTATCCGGTAAAGCATGGTATTTCCATTTATTTAAAAATATCCGAAAATTGCAGAGAATCTTATTTTGTAAAATGGTGTGGTAATCATTTGTAAAGTTATTATTTTGTGAAATTTTACAGTTTTTTAGTAATTAAGTCCCTCTGTTTATCCGATATAGATAATAAGTTTCATGTTTCTTTTATACATATGAATAATTTGTGGTACTATAGGCTCGATATGTGCCGGGTCTTTTAACATGTAAGGAGGATGATATAATGATCAAGGGAGTTAGGGGGTTAAAGGATAACTGGAGGCCCTCTTTAACAAACATAAGAAAAGTAAGACTTCATATGGGTAACTCCATAGCAACTAAAATGATTATCTGGGGAATCATCCTGGTTCTATTGATCTTTGGAACCTTAGAAACGATCGTATTGTCTTTCTCCAAAAATACGTTAATCAACATTACAACCAAACAATCTAAAATGTTGACAGAGCAATACACAGCCAGTGTTGATGATTGGATAAATTCAATTGGAACAAAAGTAAAAAGCTCTGCTTCAAAGAATGTAATGCGCACCAACATTGATACCCTCATAAAAGATGAATTTAAATTGTTGCGACAGAGTTTTCCGGAAATTAAAAAGATTCATCTAGTGAATGGAAATACAGGAATCGAAGAGTATTCATTAACTACTATGAATTTTACGAATTTTAATGATAAATTCTTTTTTAAAGAGGCAGTTTCTAAAAAACAAATGGTTATTTCGGGTGAAGATATTCAGCCTCATGTAGAAAAAAGCTATGGCTACATCGCAACACCAATTGGCCCATCTAATAGCGATACAAGCCGTATCCTGATCGTTGCCTTTTCTATGCAAAAATTGCTAGACAGCGTAGCAGGAGTTCAGTTCATGGAAAATGGCTACGGCTATGTATTAAACGAGAATGGTCTGGTCGTGGCTCATAAAAATGAGGAATACACGAACAATTTAGAGGTAGGTAGTAATCCGGCTTATAAAGAATTGATGCAAAAAGTAGTCGATCGCTCAAGTTCCAATGTTATTTACAATGATAATGGAATCGAATCATTCGCATCCATTGCTCCATTAAAAACGTTACCATGGAGCTTGGTATTAAGCACAAGCCTGTCGGAAGTCTACGGAGAAGTTAACAGCATGGGCTGGATTATCTTCTTAGTCAGTATTCCGGTCACTGTGCTGGCAGGTGTAGCTATTTGGTGGTATGCAAATGCGATGAAACGGCAATTATTATCTGTAACAACACAAATGCAGCGAGTTGGCAGTGGAGACTTCACGACAAAAATTGAGGTGCGGGGTAAAGACGAAATTGCTCAAGTCGGACAAGCACTTAACCAGATGGTGGGGGAACTGAAGGATTTAATCACCCGTGTACAAAGTCAAGCAGTTGTCCTAAATGTGGCATCTGGTGAGTTGCAGAAACATTCTGAAGCAAATACCGTGTCCTTGCATCAGATTTCAGGTACGTTAACTGGGATATCAGAACGCATATCCATGCAAAATCGAGAGGTGCAGAATACAGTTACTACTGTTTCGGAGATCTCCGAGGGGGTGGAGCAGGTTGCGATATCAGCAGAAGCTACCTCTCATGCTACATCGAAAACATTAGAACGGGCACAGGTCGGCATGAAGCAGGTTCAAGATGTAGTAGAGGTTGTTCGTGGTGTTACGAAAGAAATCGGACAAAATGCGAATCGGATGCATTCGTTACGTCAACGCTCAAATGAAATTGCAGAAATTGTTAAAATGATAACGGGAATCGCATCTCAAACCAATCTGCTTGCTTTAAATGCAGCTATAGAAGCAGCACGAGCGGGAGAAGCAGGTAAAGGATTCTCGGTTGTAGCAAGCGAGGTTCGCAAGTTAGCAGAGGAAAGCAGTAGCTTCTCGGAAAAAATTGCAGCAATCGCGGGATCGATTAACTATGAAGCAAAAGAGATGACGCAAAACATGGATGAGGTAGTAAAACAAGCGGATGCTGGACTTACATCCGTGGAAATGGTAGGCCAATCCTTTTCCCATATCTTACAGGAGATTCAGGCGGCTGCTGAACAGAGTGAATCTATGACTGCTATTTCAGAAGAGATGGCAGCCGGTAATCAAGTTGTTAGTAGCTCCATGCAAAACTTGTCACAAAGGTCTGGGGAGATTGATCAATCACTGATTGAAGCAGTTACTACTATCGAAGGGCAGTTAAAAGCGATTGCAGAGATAAATAAAAACGTCCAAAGTATGCAAGAATTATCAAATGATTTAGAAGCCCATGTGGCTAAATTCCAAGTATAAGTACAAGCTTGCCGTTCTCCTTAGCAGGGACGGCAAGCTTTTTTGTCAGTACAGTAAGCAACCTCTCGAATCTCTTTATTTTTTATTTCGATCAAAGTGTGAATATTTTCCTGAGAAAAGGAGAAGCTAGAAATACGAATGGAGGTACGAGATTGAAATGAAAAGATTACTTCATGTTTTTCTCTGTTTGGTTACTTGCATAACCATGCTTACTCCAGGGCTAGCTTATGCAGAAGAGTCAAAACCTAATATGGCTCCGCATGCAAAATCAGCGATCCTAATGGAGGCAGATTCCGGAACCATTCTGTTTGAAAAAAATGCGCATGAGAAACTACCGCCTGCAAGTATCACTAAGGTAATGACCTTGTTATTGATTTTTGAGGCGATGGAACGAGGAGAAGTAAAGCTAACCGACAAAGTTCGTACCAGCGAACGAGCTGCTTCCATGGGCGGATCTCAGATTTTCTTGCAGCCTGGTGAAGAGATGACAGTGGAGGATATGGTGAAAGGGATTGCTATTGCTTCTGGAAATGATGCTGCAGTTGCTATGGCTGAGCATATCGGAGGAACAGAAGAAGCGTTTATCAAGAAGATGAATGAACGAGCTGCCCAATTAGGTTTAAAAAATACACACTTTATTAACTGCAACGGATTACCCTCCCCAGATCATTACACAACTGCCTCTGACATTGCAATCATGTCGCGTGAGCTGTTAAAACATGAAATAATTACTAAATATACCGGCATCTATCAAGATTATCTACGAAAAGACAGTGCCAGCCCATTCTGGTTAGTTAACACGAATCGACTTGTTCGATTTTATGACGGAGTAGATGGCTTGAAGACGGGTTACACCTCGGAAGCCAAATTTTGTATTACAGCCACAGCAAAACGTAAAAATATGCGCGTAATTGCTGTTGTATTGGGTGAACCCGATACCAAGGTAAGAAATAAAGAAATTACTGGCATGTTTGATTATGCCTTTAATCATTATCAAGTACATCCCATATATAAAAAAGGGGATGTTATTCAACAGCTTTCTTTGGATAAGGGAGAAGAAACGAAGGTAAACGTTGTGACCGAACAGCCTGTTAGTCTTCTTTTGAAAAAGGGAGAAAATCCTAATGCATTTGTAAAAGAGATTACACTTGCTAGTGAGGCAAAAGCTCCGATTAAAAAGTCAAATGTAGTGGGCCATATTTTTATCAAAAAAAATGGTAAAGAAGTAGCCCGAATTGATTTGTATCCAGAGAAAACCGTTGAACGAGCCAATATGTGGGACATACTCAAAAGAACAACCCAGAAGGTAATGTTTACCTATCGCTGAAATTACGAAAAATGTCGAGAATGTCCACTTTTGTAGAGGCTTCTCGACTTTTTTGTTCTTTTGTCGGCTGGGAGGATTTGGTTTATTGAATAGAGAAAAAGAGAGACATCAACGGGAGAAGGAGTTGTTCCAAGTTATGAGCTTGCACATTGAAATGGAGACCTTACGTGAGGTCCTGTTGGTCCGCCTGCAAGGGGAGCTGGATCATCACACAGCGGAAACTTTGAGGAACCGTTTAGACACCGCTATCAAGGATGAGCAGATTCGTCATGTGGTCCTCGACTTGGAGGACTTGACCTTCATGGATAGCTCAGGAATCGGTGTGATTTTAGGGAGATACAAACAAATTACAGCTCGTTCTGGTGAGGTATTTGTCTGTTCCATTAATCCAACCATTTATCGCATTTTTGAAATGTCAGGTTTGTTTAAGGTATTAAAGTATAAAGAGCATGTATCAGATGCTTTGGACGTACTGGGGGTGGCATAACGATGAGAAATCACATGCAACTACAATTCTCTGCCCTCAGTCAAAACGAAGCATTTGCTCGCGTTGCAGTGGCATCTTTTATCTCGCAGCTCGATGTCACAATGGAAGAATTAGAGGAAATCAAAACTGTCGTATCAGAAGCAGTGACAAATGCGATTATCCATGCCTATGAGGAAAACCCGCTTGGAGTGGTTCATATTGAAGCTTCTTTAGAGGATGGAGTAGTTGAGCTTGTCATTGAGGATTATGGAAAAGGAATTGTTGATGTGGAAGAGGCGATGCAACCATTGTTTACTTCTAAGCCAGAGCTGGAACGCTCAGGAATGGGTTTTACGATTATGGAAAATTTCATGGATTCATTAGAAGTTGTTACGGCCATTGATCAGGGTACAAGGATTCGCTTAGTTAAACGTCTCGCTTATGCAAAAGCTTTACAAAGCTAGGGGTAATGCCATGGGAGCCGATATTAAAAACGCTAGTCAGCCGTTTCTTACTAACGAACAAGTAAAAGAGCTCATTGCTAAAAGCCAAACGGGAGATACGTCTGCACGTGACCAACTGGTAAGTAGTAATATTCGTTTAGTATGGTCTGTTGTCCAACGTTTTATGAACCGTGGCTATGAAGCAGATGATTTGTTTCAAATTGGATGTATTGGATTATTAAAGGCAGTCGACAAATTCGATTTAAACTATGATGTCAAATTCTCAACGTATGCTGTTCCAATGATCATCGGAGAAATTCAACGCTTTCTGCGGGATGATGGTACGGTCAAAGTAAGCCGTTCGTTGAAGGAAACGGCAAACAAAGTGCGAAGAACGCGGGACGAATTGTATAAGAAATTCGGGCGTTCCCCTACCATCAGCGAAGTTGCAGAGACGTTGGGTTTGTCTAATGAGGATGTCGTATTCGCTCAGGAGGCTAGTCGAGCGCCATCATCGATTCATGAAACGGTTTTTGAAAATGATGGTGATCCGATCACCTTGATTGATCAAATAGCCGATGAAAGCTTAAGCAAATGGTTTGATCAGATTGCCTTGCGTGATGCCATAAGTAAGTTGACAGAACGGGAACAATTGATCGTTCTTCTTCGTTACTATAAAGATCAAACTCAATCTGAGGTAGCTGAGAGATTAGGAATCTCACAGGTACAGGTGTCGCGATTGGAAAAGAGGATACTTCAAACGATAAGAGACCAAATCGAGCAATAGCTCGAATGGTCTCTTTCTTTTTGCAGATACTACATAAAAACACCGCACTGCTTGCATTAGGCAGGAAGGAGGCAGTGAATATGGAGCAGATTTTATTTTTACGCTTACGTAAGCGACTGGTGATAAGACAGAAAGATGTTATTCTGCTCGGTGATATCTGTCAGCTTTATTTAGATGGGGAGCGCGAGGAGAAATTACGTCGTATTCCGCTCTATCAAGTAAAAAAAGAGGATGGGAATTTAATTATCATCGACATTATGCAGGTAATCCGTAAACTGCGTCAGATGTATCCAGAGATCCACCTTAAGGTACAGGGTTCGACTCAAATTATCGTTGAGGTAGAGAATCCCGCCAAACGTGCTAATTTTTTTCTTGTATCATTTGTTTGGCTTCTTCTGTTTATAGGATCTGGTTTAGCCCTAATGAACTTTCACGCTGATGTCAGCATGTTAGAGGTACAGCGACGTCTATATCAGCTAATCACGGGACAATATGAAAAACGTCCTCTACTACTCCAAATCCCTTACTCATTAGGAATCGGTCTTGGGATGGTTTTGTTTTTTAATCATATTTTTCGTAAACGATTCAACGAAGAGCCCAGTCCACTTGACGTTGAATTATTTTTATATCAACAGAACCTGGATCAATATTATTTAGAAAATGAGAACGAGGAAAATCAACGAGATAAGACATGATGCTGCTATATTTGTTTGTCATCGTAATGGGACTAGGCTGGGGTCTTGCTGTAGGAAGTGGTCTGGTCGCTTTTTTAAGCGTTCTAGATATCATTCCACGCCTTACACAGCTCTCTTCTTCTCATTCTTTTACTCGCAGCTATGAATGGGCCATCGTCTTAGGTGCGCTTTGGTTTACATGGTGTGATTACTTGGCGATTTCAGTGCAGCTCCCAGCAGTGCTAACCGCGGTGGTAGGAAGCTTCGCTGGTATATTCGTAGGAATGCTAGCGGCTGGTCTTACAGAGGTATTAAATGTGTTTCCTATTCTAACCAAGCGATTAGGGCTCCATGATTATATGAGAAATTTTTTGATGGCGATGGTGTTAGGGAAGATAGTAGGTTCTTTGCTGCAATGGACTTTCTCCTTATAAAGCCCATGAGAGGCTGGGAAGGAACCAGAAATAAGCCTGGTAAATCGAACCATTCATAGAATAGCACTGACATAGCAAAAATAAGCAGGAGGAATTAGACATTACAATGGCACTTCATAATGGAAATAAAGGGGACAAGTTAGATGGCAACAAAGCAAAAACAAAAACAGGGCTTTAAACTACAAATGAATAAGCAAGTCTATCAGGAGCAAGCTCAAAAATATGAGCCCAAACGAAATATTTTGCTAAACTGCTTTCGTGCTTTCTGGGTAGGTGGAGCAATTTGTTTGCTAGGGCAAATCATTCAGAATCTCTATATCGCTTTCATGCATCTGGACGCAGAAAAGGCTGCCGGACCAACCTCCATTACTCTTATTTTTATCTCTGTTTTATTAACTGGATTTGGTATTTATGACAATATCGGTCAATATGCCGGGGCTGGTTCAGCAGTTCCCATTACAGGTTTTGCTAATTCTATGTCATCTGCTGCCATTGAACATCGCAGTGAAGGCTATGTGCTTGGTGTAGCTGGCAACATGTTTAAACTGGCAGGTGCTGTTATCGTTTATGGAGTTACAGCAGCTTTTATTTTTGGAATGCTGCGAGTGATATTAAATATGTTCTACTAAAACGAGGTGAAAACAGTGAGTACGGCAACGAAAGGTAAAAATAGAGTTAGTCAGCAAACGTGGAGATTCAACGAGGATGTTCGGATTCAGGGAAGTGCGGTGGTTGTAGGGCCTAAGGAAGCAGAAGGACCATTAAAAGATTTATTTGATAAAAGTTATGACGATATGTACGCAGGTCAGGATTCCTGGGAAAAAGCCGAAAAAAAGCTAATGGAGGACGCCATTACTTTTGCAATTAAGAAAGCTAATTTGAAAAAAAATCAAATCGATCAGATTATCGCAGGTGATCTGCTTAATCAAAATATCACCGTTAGCTTTACGGCTGAAAAAATGCAATTTCCTACACTTGGCATGTACGGGGCATGTTCCTCCTCGATGCTAACACTCTCAACCGCTACCGCCCTAGTCAATGCAAGATATTCTAACTATATAGTAGCCGCGTGCAGTAGCCATAACGCAACAGCCGAACGGCAATTCCGTTATCCGACTGAATATGGTGGACAAAAGCCTCCTCATTCACAAGTTACAGTTACCGGAGCAGGCGCAGCAGTTGTAGGGATAGGGGGAAAGGGACCTCGGATCACCTATTCTACAGTCGGCAAAGTAATAGATATGGGAATTACAGACCCTTTTGCAATGGGAGCCGCGATGGCGCCTGCCGCTGTTTCTACGATCGCTACTCATTTTATTGATACGGGACGTAGCCCATCTGATTATGATCTCATTGTCACAGGAGATTTGGGGAGCATAGGCTATGCCATTTGCAAAGATATGCTAGCGAAAGAAGGCTATAACGTTGAAGGTGTGTACAATGACTGCGGCCTTATGATTTATCCACCTGACGAGGAAGTGTTTGCAGGGGCGAGTGGATGCGCCTCAAGTGCCAGCGTAACCTACAGCTATATTATGAAGCAGCTTCAATCTGGCGAATTAAAAAAGGTGCTTGTGTGCGCAACCGGTGCATTACTTAGTCCCACCAGTACACAACAGGGAAATTCAATCCCGTGTATCGCTCACGCAGTAGCATTTGAAGGAGGAGAGTAATCGTGGAATACCTTATTGCCTTTATCATAGGAGGTATAATCTGTGTGGTTGGGCAGATCATGTTAGATGTAGCTAAAATAACACCTGCCCATGTCATGGTTACATTAGTAGTCTCAGGTGTGGTGCTTGATTTTATTGGAATCTACGATGGTTTTATTAAATTTGCAGGTGCAGGTGCTACTGTGCCAATTATCAGCTTCGGACATTCACTGTACCACGGTGCCTTACAGGAGTTAAATCAAACCGGTGCCATGGGAGTAGCGAGCGGGATGTTTGAGGTACCAGCGGCTGGTATTACTGCGGCCATTGCTTTTAGTTTTCTTGCTTCTCTGGTGTTCAAACCAAAAGGATAGGAATTTTTGGCGGAGGAGGCGGTTCGATGAATCAGGCTCGACGCCGCGTTATCATCATCACAGACGGTGACCACATCGCTCAGAGGGTAATAGAAGAAGTAGCCCGACAAATCGGAGGTAGATGCATTTCATTATCCGCGGGAAATCCAACACCACTGTCAGGAGAGCAGATGGTAACCCTTATTAAGCAGACACCTTATGATCCAGTGCTAGTAATGTTTGATGACAATGGGAATTACGGTTTTGGACGTGGAGAAAGGGCTATTTGTTTTGTGGCGAAGCATCCAGACATTGAAGTGTTAGGGGCAGTAGCAGTTGCCTCCAATACGAAATGGGTAACAGGTACTAAAGTGAAATATTCGGTTACGAAACAAGGAATAGTGGTGGAGGATGCTGTCGACAAGGATGGGGTCGTCCACAAGGAACTTCAGCATCGAATTTACGGCGATACGGTTGATATTCTAAATGCATGTGATATTACCCACATAATTGGGATTGGCGACATCGGAAAAATGGACGGCAGGGACCACATTAATAAAGGCTGTCCGATTACTAAAAAAGCAATCGAGTGGATTATGGAAAGGAGTGGATATCGTGTCGGAGGATAAACAGGACAAGCAGCCTATAGTCTCTAGCCTTGAAGAAAATAGGGCGTTTCTTGATGACAAGCTAGGGATAGGCACAACGTTTGATATTGGCGTCCATGATATAAAAGTAGGTCGTACTCGCGTTAGTCTGTATTATATTAATGGCTTTGCGGATAGCACAATCGTAACGTTAATTTTACAAGACCTCAATAATGTAAAAGAACGGGAAACGAGCGAGGATGGCTGGAAAATATTTTATCAGAAATATGTCCCTTTCTTTCAAATATCCAAGATAAAAACGTGCAATGAATTCATGGATAAAGTTTTGGTTGGTCAAATCGGGATGCTGATTGATGGTGAGGATACAGCTCTGATGATCGATGCAAAAATTTATTTGACTCGTACACCAGAGGAACCAGATACTGAACGTGTTGTACGAGGAGCTCATGATGGTTTTACAGAAAGTCTAGTTTCCAATACCTCGCTTACTCGGCGCCGTATACGTGATGAGCGTTTGCGTTTTGAAATTATGCAGGTCGGGGAACGCTCGAAAACAGATGTTGCGATCGCTTATCTGGCAGATGTAGCTAATCCGCAGTTAGTGGAAAAATTAAAATCAAAGATTCAGGAGATCCAAATCGATGGAATTCCCATGTCAGAGAAAACCGTTGAAGAGTTTATTATTGGAAAATCGTTTAATCCATTTCCTATGGTACGTTATACAGAACGTCCGGACGTAGCTGCCATTCATTTGCTTGAGGGACATGTCCTAATTTATGTAGATACATCACCGAGTGTCATCATCACTCCTGCTACCTACTTTCATCATGTACAGCATGCGGAGGAATACAGGCAAACACCAGTTGTTGGAGCATACCTACGCTGGGTACGTTTTCTAGGGATTATTGCCTCTTTACTGTTACCGCCCTTATGGCTGTTATTAGTGATGCATACGGAGTATATCCCTCCTCATCTGGAATTTCTCGGTGTGAAGAATCAAGGTTCCATTCCCATCATGATACAGTTTTTATTAGCTGAGCTTGGACTCGATTTAATGAGGATGGCAGCGGTCCATACTCCTGCACCGCTTTCTATTGCAATGGGACTGATTGCAGCTATTTTAATTGGTGAGATTGCCATTAAGGTAGGCCTGTTCTCGCCAGAAGTAATCCTGTATCTAGCTGTTGCGGCAATTGGAACCTATGCGACTCCTAGCTATGAACTCAGCATGGCCAACCGGCTGGTCCGGTTACTATTACTGGTAACTACTGGACTTTTTGGATTGCAAGGATATATGTTTAGCTGTGCCTTTGTCTTACTTGTCCTTGCGATGACCAGATCGATTGATACCCCTTATTTGTGGCCATTAATTCCGTTTAATTATGAAGGATTTAAGGAAATTGTACTACGCAAGGCTGTGCCGTATCAGGAGAAACGGCCGAAAGTTGTTCGTTCCCAAAATCCAGACAGACAATAGCAAAGTAGACATAGTTATATATCTCTTGGATTTGGTTACTTGCTGTGGTATATTAATGCTTAAAAATTAGATATACGAATAAAAATTACAGGGGATATAGCAAGCCATGAGAATGTGGCTTCGTTATATCCTTCCTAAAAGAGTCAAAATACATGGAAAAGACAGAATAGCTTTATACAATGATAGGGAAAGTGGATGAGGGGGCAAAGGTTATGTTTTTGCATGGCACAAGTCGCATCAATGAAAAAGGGCATCTTGAAATTGGGGGATGTGATACTACCAAGCTAGTAGAGCAATATCAGACTCCATTGTACGTCTATGATGAAACATTAATTCGGGAAAAGTGCCGTGCTTTTGTAGAGGCCTTTCAGCAAAGCGGGTTTGCCTTCCAAGTAGCCTATGCCAGTAAAGCTTTTTGTACGATGGCAATGTGCAAGTTGATAGAAGAGGAAGGATTATCTCTGGATGTAGTTTCTGCTGGAGAATTATATACGGCATTGGCAGCAGGGTTTCCGGCAGAACGAATTCATTTCCACGGGAATAATAAAACCATGCAGGAGTTAATTATGGCTCTAGAAGCCAATATTGGCTGTTTTGTGGCTGATAATTTTTATGAATTAGAGATGCTGCATGACCTTGCCAAAGAACGTGGATTGACAGCTAATGTGTTGTTGCGTCTTACACCAGGCGTAGAAGCACACACACATGAATATATATCCACTGGACAGCAGGACTCTAAATTTGGATTTGATATGATAAGCAATCAAGCGATGAAGGCGATTGAAGTAGCGCAGGAAAGCCAAGCTTTGCATTTACTTGGTATCCATTGTCATATAGGCTCGCAAATTTTTGAAACGGATGGTTTTTTATTGGCTATTCAGCGGCTGACGGAATTTTTAGCAGATGTTAGACAGGAGCTAGGCTTTACCTGTCAGGTATTTAATGTCGGAGGTGGTTTTGGGATTCGCTATGTGGAAGGAGATACACCCCTTGTAGCAAAAGATTATATTGAAGCAATTGCAAATAGCGTTCGTACAGAATTTATCAAGCATAACCTGCCCTTCCCAGAAATTTGGATTGAACCTGGACGAAGCATTATTGGAGATGCTGGGACAACCTTATATACGATTGGGGCAACGAAGGAAATTCCTAATGTCCGAAAATATGTTGCAATTGATGGGGGAATGACTGATAACCTGCGTCCGGCCTTGTATCAGGCTAAATATGAGGCCTGTGTCGCTAATCGCTTACATGAGCCTGCTACAGAATTGGTTTCGATAGCAGGTAAATGCTGTGAATCAGGCGATATGCTGATCTGGGACATTTGTCTATCCGCACATCAGCCAGGAGATATTTTAGCAGTTTCTAGTACCGGTGCTTATGGATATGCAATGGCAAATAACTATAATCGAATCACCCGCCCTGCTGTTGTATTTGTTAAGGACGGAGAGGCGGAATTGGTGGTCCAGCGTGAATCATTAATGGATCTGATTCGAAATGATCGCCTGTATACGAAGGTCTCTCTATAAAAAGGATGACAAAGTACCTCAAGGAAAAGAGATATCAGTTATTGAATCTCTTTTTTTGCTTTGTACAATGATAACTTGCTATTAGGAATTGAACAAGATAAGATAAAAGGGATAAAGACTGCTACGTTCTTTGAGCGGGTGGCTACTTATTTACCCTCTTGTAAGGGAATGGAAATATTGGAGGTATATACATATGAAAAAAGGTCAAATTACCCTAGAAAACGGCAATAAGGTTGTTATTGAATTCTTTGATAAAGAAGCTCCTGGCACCGTTGCAAACTTTGAAAAGCTAGCAAATGAAGGCTTTTACAATGGCCTAACCTTCCACCGTGTTATTCCAGGATTTGTTGCACAAGGCGGTTGCCCGCACGGAACTGCATAAGTTCCTGTAATACGCCCTTATATGTATATACCTCAAAAAATCAATTATATTTATGGAGGAACTAAAATGAAAAAAGGTCAAATCACTTTAAAAGATGGTAATAAGGTTGTTATTGAATTCTTCGATAAAGAAGCGCCAAATACAGTTGCAAACTTCGAAAAACTAGCAAGTGAAGGGTACTATAATGGACTAAATTTCCACCGTGTTATACCGGGCTTTGTAGCTCAAGGTGGATGCCCACACGGAACTGGTACTGGCGGTGCTGGTTACACAATCAAATGTGAAACACAAGGCAATCCACACAAGCATGTTAAAGGCGCTCTTTCTATGGCACATGCAGGTAAAGACACAGGTAGCTCCCAATTCTTTATTTGCTATGATGCATTCCCACATCTAGATGGCGTTCATACTGTATTCGGACAAGTTATCGAAGGTATGGAGCATGTGGACAAAATTCAGCAAGGCGACAAAATGGAAGAAGTAAAAGTTTGGGAAGAGTAATCCCTAAATAGTCAAAAATGATTCCTCTAGTGAAGCATTAGCTCCACTAGGGGGTTTTTATTTTCAAAGGATACCCCCCATATAAACAAAAAATCCCCTTCCAGCATATAGCCAGAAGGGGGTAACTATTTTACTTCATTTGTTTATTCAATTCATCTTTCCATTCACGATGAGTAGATTCAATCAATGCCTTAACTTCTTCATCGGTTACTTTAATTTTATTTCGAGTCATACTTGTAACAAAGTACTTAACAGCTTCATTATACTTCTCTGATCCTTTTAAATGAACAAAGGCTTGCTCTGCATAATGCACAGCACGTAATGCATGTTCTTTTTTAATTTTACCTTTGAGAAACTTAACTAAATAAAAAATAGCCCATGTTCCTACCGCTAACAGTAGAAGATGAGCTACATCTAAAACAATTTCACCTAATAAAATACTCATTTGATCATACTCCTTTTTAAATTATTGCCTTCTTATTTAACTTCTTTCAGAACGTATTCAACTGCTCGATCAATAAAAGTGATTACTTCTGCACGAGTAGCAGGTTGATCTGGATGTAAATTGCCTTTCTCATCTCCTAGTACAATACCTTTCTCATACTTACAACGTAGAGTTATATGAAACATGTACATATTGACTAACCTCCTTTCCAACGAATAGGAATGGATTTATGAGACTTTAGAGTTAAAATTTAAAAGACCACCTTTCTTTTTTAAAAAAATAAAAAAATTATTTAATCCAATATTTTTTATTGTTATTTACAAAAAAATACAATAAAGTTAGAATTAAGTTAAAGTTAATAAAAGAATCGTTGAAATTATTTATAAATTATGAAAGGGGATTAACATGAGTGTAAATCTGACTTTCACAACATTGGGGGAACTGATAAAGGGGAAAAGGTTATCTTTAGAAATGAGCCTATCAGATTTAGGAAGAGTGACTGGGGTTAGTAAGGGGGTTATTTCCAAAATAGAAAGTGGTGAGACTAAGCGCCCAGAGCTACGAACTTTAAAACCAATCGCAGATGTTTTAGAAATTACTTATGAAGAAATTATTGATCTTTATGTTGATATGCAATTACGTGATGATGTCTTAGAGGGTTTTTTAGCAGAAGCTATTGAAATTGCAAATATTTCATTGCTCACAAAAGTAGCTAAAAAATTCCTTGAAAACCCAAAGAAAGATACGTATACCTTATTAGAAGAATTATATAACCTAACAGCTTCTCTTAAAAACAATGAAGTGAGAGTGTCACTTTACAATACCATTATTAAGTATGCTAGAGCGCATGGGGAGTCGCAATACATAGCCAAAGGGTTATATCAAAAGTATATGATCGAGATAGAAGAGCTTAAACATTTAGAGGAATCTTTCAAAGTTGGGGAAGAGGCTCTGCATTATGTGGATTTTCTTTCCCAAGAAGAAAAAATCACTCTTTACTATAGAATGGCACTTCACGCACATAATATTAAAAAGTACGACAAATGTGTAGAGTTAGGCAAAATGGGGATACAAGAAGATGAAACAAAAAATGATCTTAAAGAAAGTGTAGCATTGGCAATGTGTAATTCTTTTGTAGAATTCAAAGACCATGCCAGTCTCCATCTACATTTAGATGAATGTGAAAAAAAGGAATATCGTTTTATTATTGAATGTATAAATTATTATCGAGCAATTATTCTTTCACAAAGAGGTGATTATGAAAAAGCCATTCCTTTGTTGCAGGAATGTTTAGAAGAGGTTAAAGGCATTAGACGCTTGTATCGATTAAACAGGCTGTTAGAAGCTCTATCTAAAGCAAGAAATATCGAACTAATCAGAGAAATAATACAGTCTGAAGAAAACCATTTTTCATTTAATCCAGTGACACCACATCAATATGCCCAGATAGGTATGTACTATAAATTTACAGGCAATTTTCTTATTGAAAATGGGCAATTCGATTTGGGTATAGAACAACTTCTTCAGAGCATATCCTATTATGCTATGATAGGCTCTTATAAGGATATTATTGAATGTTCGAAGGAGATTTTTTATTATCATGCCCTTTTCAAGAAACATACTAAAATTGAAATTGCAGGTAAGTTAAACGAATTGTATAATGAAATTACCATGGGAGAAAAGAGGGAATAATGATGAAGAAAATTGTAATTTCTACTATTATCTTTTCAACCTTCTTATCACTTACATTTCTTGCATGTGATAAATTTACGGAAGTTTATCCAGAGAAGTATTCAGCTTCAAAAGTTTATAACGAAGACCCCGGACATTAATCATTTGAAATTTTTCTAGTGGACACCACACTTTTTTACAGTGGTGTTCTTTTTATTTATAACAAAGTGTGGGTTATGTAATAATTTGTCAAATTTTATTGAACGTTTCGATTTTTTTTATTTTGCAGAAAAAACAATACGATTGGTAAAATAATACTCAGGAGGAAGAAAGGAGGTGTCATCTTCAAAAAATATAACTTAACAACTAAAAGGAGCGTTCCCGTTAGTTTGCAGACAATCGGAACGCCCCCACCTTGAGAAACAAAAAATGTTACTCAAGTTCATTTTACCACTCACTTACAAAAAATGAAAACAGAAAATTGCAAATCTAAAGATGATTTACAGAAGCTCATTGAAATCCTCCGTCAAGAGTTAGAGATGTTGTATTACAAAGAAGGCTCATTTGTACAACCAACCGTACTACAAATGAGCCAACAACTAGATGAGTACATCGTTATGTTTGAGAAGATTAGACGCTAGTTGGTCGATATGAATAAGCTGTACGGGAAACTTTACAAAGCCCAGAAGGGGAAATAATTATTAAGCCGTGGTTCAGCTATTCACTAAAGACCTCCTAGAAGGTTTACAACATGTTAATATGAGACAATTCACTTAAAAAATTAACTCAGAAAAGAGGGTATGAAGTGAAAAAAAAAAATTTAGTATCTACACTTCTAATAGCATCTATTTTAACAACTTCAGCTTGCTATCTCCCCACTCAAATTTTTGCTAAAGAGAATCTTCCATCACAAGATGAATTAAACAATATAAAACTCAATATTCTCAAAGATGAAGAAAATCTTGTAACGTATGAAGTCACATCTGCTTTAGGCAAAGAACTTGTGGAGGTGAATAAAGAAACTAAAAAATTCACCGTAACTGACAAGAATGGTGGAGTGAAGTCGTATGATGCAAATGATTTCGTAGTGGATCACAATGCTATTTTAGATGCTACAGATAACAATGTCCCTGAAGAATTTATGGCGTTAAATGACGGACAGGCTATTGAAAAAAATAGTCCAGTAATACCTAAATCGATTCAATCATCTGATTATATTCCGGGTCCCAAAGATAGAGGTTGGGACTTAAGAAGCTTTGATAAATACGAACCTGCTGTTCATATGTATTATAAAGGCTACAATGAAGAAGTAAAAGCTCCTAAGAAATTTTCTTTCGATAGAGACACTACTATATCTGTCATTGTTGGTGCACTAGCTGCTTTTATTCCCGGTGGTATTGAGGCTAGTATCATTATTGGCGTCATAAGAGGCATAGGGGTAGCTGTAGTATCAGGTGCTATACAAAGAGCAATGGATCCAACTGTTTGGGTTCAAAAATATTCTTACGAAAGATATTTCTACGTTGATAAAGGTTTTGTAATAAGAACAAAATCTTGGACAAGTTATCTTTTAATGAAGGAATTTGGACTTCAAAGTAAAGAGCCATATGATACTGGTGGGTATAAACAAAAATTCAATGACTGGACTGATTCTGAATGTGCCGAATATGCATATAAAGTCTGGAAAAAAATGTGATTAAAAATTGCTCCCTGACGTTTTGTTGGGGAGCTTTAAGAGGGTGAAACAATGAGGAGTAAATCTTTGCTAATAACCTTTATGTTAGTGGCATTAGCAGAATTGATCTGGTTATTTTATATCAAGCAAAATACAAGCATTACTTGGACTGTGAGTATTCATGTTCTAATTATTGTATTATCACTTGATTTCCTTTTTAACAGAAAAAAAAGCCACTATAGAAATTATAGGTATCGTGTAATATTACAAGGTATTATCATGGTTGCTCTAATTGCCATCCCTCTACTATACCTAAGCTACATGTAACACATATAACAATCTCAATAGTCATGATACGAATTTATAATCAAAATATTGGTATTGGAAATAAAATTGCAGATGCTTGCGAGATGCTGGAAACAGGTACCAAAAATGCTTTGATAAAAGCGTTAAAGAGATTTAAAGTGCCAGAGGATGTAGCAAAGGACATTACTGATATCATTTTCTGGTTCATCTAATATAATCATAACCTAGATCATGTATGGTCTAGGTTATAATTCAATTGTAACAAGAAAGGTGAGATGAAAATGAAGAAGTGCCCTTGGTTGAATGCTTCTGTTTTCTTTTACATTCTTGGAATCGTGGTAGCTGGTGTCGTAGCTGGAACCTTCATTCACACTTTATTTTTATATGTCATGTCTTTAATTTTTCAAATTAAAATTGAATCCTTTTTTTCTGCGGTTGCCTTTTCCACAATCGTGTATTTGCTGATAATACCATCTTTTTTATCCAGCTTTATAACTTCTTCGATCAATACAAAATTGGTTGTAAGTGGCATAAAATTAAGGCTTTTAGAAACAGTGGTATCTTTCGTACTCTATTATTTCTCAGTATCTTTTTTAGAAAGCATCAATTCTGGCATTTCTATTTCAACAATGGGAATTGTAATACTAGCGTTAATTTACTCTTTACTTATACGGTTCGATGATCTCTATAATTACTTAAAAAATAAAATAACATCGTAATTACTTGCGATTATATATGGATAAACACGTTCCTGAACTTATACATGATTTGGGAAAATTGAAATCGAAGGAGATAGAAAACTCAGGAGAAATTGAAAAAGTTATTGAGGAACATTGCAAAAAACTCCTAGCGCCACGAGAGATGAATGATTCTTCTCTAAGTCTTGAAGATATTTTCCAAGAAAAGCGAAAAGCAATAAAACTATATAATGCTAAGAATAATAATAAATTTTCTGTAGGAAATTTTATGGAAAAACACAATAGTCCATCTGGTTATGGTCATTTTATTGATTATAACAAGAAAGATAATGAATTAGTGTATATGTAGGGTCTACAGTTAAGGGAAGTACTTACGGTGGGATAAACGAACTGTAGTAACAAAAAAAGACTAGGTTATATTATCTAGCCTTTTTTCTCTTATAATAAAATAAATATGCTATTAGCATAAATAAAATTACTGTCATAATAATTTGAGTGATTATAGCTCCTTTTGGAAGTAACAAACCGACAAGTACTATTACTGCAAAAAAGGCTATAATGATAATGGTTAGCTTTTGCATCAGTCGCAAATACACTTAAACCCCTCCCCTAATACTTTGCAATATAATAACATATTTTCCTAATTTTTAAAATAAACAACCTCCGGCCGTCTAAACTACAAGGGTATGAGTTGTTTGCCGAACCTAGGTATCCCTACAAAATAAATACATAGCCAGTATTGCATCTTATGTTAAATTCCTCACAGTAATCCTCGATGTATGTCACTAATTCTTCTTACTCTTACTGTAATCCTAGCTGGAATTTTTATATCCTCTAACTTTGTTTTTGGGTGGATTTTCATTCGTTAGTGCTGAATTACTTATAAGGATTTACAACACTGGAGTAGTTGTGATCATTTTTTTGTGGTAATTAATGTAACCATATTATCAGTTAGCAGAAGAAGGGGGAAATTTCCTAATAAAAATAGTTTTTATAATCCATTCTCTAAGAATATAGAATTACATTTAGGCAGTTTAGGGAAAGTTCGATATTAGTAATTAGCAGATCAAAAAACTTAAAATAAATATATATTCCGAAAGCTAAATTTTATATAGTACTTAACAGAGAAAAATCTAGAAATTGTGTATGCATTGAATGTAAGATTTTAGGTAGAGAAGATAGGATACTTAAAGAAGCGTAACGAAATTATAATATAAGTAGAATGTAACCAAAGAGAGGAGAGATTTTTATGTTAGAGCTAATACAAGTTGTGACTTATTCCAACGATAAAAAGAAAATTCTTGAAAAAGAACCTCTTCCTAAAATAGGTTTTAATAGTGTAATGGAAGTAGCTAAATATTTGTATTTAGAAGAAGAGCTTGATTTAAAACATTGCATAGATGAACATCTGGTTTCAGAAGATTGGTTTGAGCATGGCGATGATTTTTTTAACGAAACTGGTTATAAATATACGAAACATTATTATTTCATTAACAACTTCCAAGAAATAAAGGATATTAGTTTGAAAACAGCAATGGAAATAATAGATGCATTATATTTGATAGAAGAACACACCCGCAAAATAAAAAATGAGGTTGATGACGTTGAAAAGAGATTTGCAGATGATGCGTATTTAGATAATATCAAATATTTAATCGATATTATTAAAATTAAGAAGAATGTTCTTTTGAGATATGGCTATTCCAAAACGAAAACAGCTGAAATGATGAAGGGTTTATATTATAACACGAATAATTACGGGAGATAAGAAATGACATTGGTATTTTAACTATTATGGATTTGGAGGAATAAATATGGCAAAGAACACTACAGAAGATTTCATAAAGTCTATAGAGCAAAAAGCATTTATTATCCAAGAAGGAGGGGACGAGTTTAGATTTAGAAATTACATATCAGCAGCAGATATATTTTTTGACAAACATCAAAAGTACACAACAGATAGAGAATTTTTCTTCAATTCATAGCGGACAAAGTGATAAGTCCAAACGAGGATGAAGACATATTTCAAAGATTAAGTTTACTCCAAGATAAAAATTTAATAGAACTAGGGTATCTGTATGTTAATGGAAATGCAAAGTTTAAAGGTTATTTTGAAGAAATAAATGATCAAGATGATTTTTTCATACGGTTTAAACTAGCATTGGATAGCTATAAAAAGGTAGAAAATGATTTACACATTCAAAAGGTGGAAAAAATTCTAGGGGTTCAGAGATTGAAAGGGCTGGATACTATTACAAAACTTGCACAGCAAGTATCTAGCCCCTATTCAAGTATTCGTGATCTAAATGTTGTTTATCCTGAAATGCACCTATTAAAGCATATAAGTCAATATGAAAAGACATTTAATGATTTTTCAAGAGTAATGTCTCTCGGTAAAAATATTAAGGATACATTATATTATGGGTCATTGGCTACCAAGGCAATGCAAATTCCAAATGTAGAATTGCGAAAATTTCCTGATTTTAATAAGGCTTACAATATTACAAGAGTTGCTTTAGAAGCATTTAAGTCAAGTAGTGAGATAAGCAGAGCAACTTCATTAAGATATAATTTTGATATTTACAATAGTATAAAAAACAACTTGGATTATCTAGTAGAAAATAGCAGGATAAATAATACTATTTTGGAAACAGCGAGAAAATCTGCTTTTAGTTTATCATCTTTAGAAACATATGCTCATCATTTTAGATCATATCTAAATTTTGATGATTTTGATGAAGATAGCTTCCCTGAAAAGGAATTAATACATTCAACTTTAGATACTGAATTGGAAGACTCAGGATTCTTTGAGTCTAAATTATCAGCAGAAGAGAAGTTAGAAGCATTAGACCAAAAATTGCAAAGTCCTACTGAAAGACCAGAATGGGTAAATCAAGTTTTGTTATGGTTTACAATTCATATTGTTAATTATTTAATACTCTTAATAATTAGCAGTTCTATTTCTGGCAGCTTTAGTGCAGCAGTTCCATCAATAGATTCTGCTATGTTCATTACTTTACTATGGCAAAAGCCTTTTCGATATTCAAAAAAAGACAAGCTCGAAGTAAAGGAAAACCCGTGGCATCGTTCAAAGACGATTGCTTATCTTGAAAAGGAGCAAGAGGTTGTTTTCATGAGAAAACGAAAAGATTGGTCTTATGTGGAATTTAAATACAAAAACGAAAGAAAAAGTGGATGGGTTCTATCAAGATACTTGGAAAGAAAATAACATTTATAATATTTTGATAGGAATTTTATTATGGATATGAGCAAGAAATGATGGAATATAATTATCCCTGAGTTGAAATAAAAGTCCTCAATTACATCGTAAATTTTATTATTAATAGTATCTTTTACACGTTGATTTAAAAAATCAAAATTTTGATCGTATAAAATTTATAAGGGCGTATGTATAACCCGTATGGAACAGGAACTGGCGGCCCTGGATACACAATCAAATGTGAAACACAAGGTAACCCACACAAACACGTTCGTGGTGCATTGTCGATGGCACATGCAGGTAAAGATACAGGCGGCAGCCAATTCTTTATCGGCTATGATGCATTCCCGCATCTAGACGGCGTTCATACTGTATTCGGACAAATTATCGAAGGCATGGAGCATGTGGACAAAATTCAGCAAGGCAATAAAATGACTGAAGTGAAGGTTTGGGAAGAATAGTTCCTAAATAGTCAAAAATGATTCCTCTAGTGAAGCATTAGCTCCACTAGGGGGTTTTTATTTTCAAAGGATACCCCCCATATAAACAAAAAATCCCCTTCCAGCATATTAGCCAGAAGGGGGGTAATTATTTTACTTCATTTGTTTATTCAATTCATCTTTCCATTCACGAAGAGTAGATTCAATCAATGCTTTAATTTCTTCATCGGTTACTTTAATTTTATTTCGAGTCATACTTGCAACAAAGTACTTAACAGCTTCATTATACTTCTCTGATCCTTTTAAATGAACAAAGGCTTGTTCCGCATATTGCACAGCCCGTAATGCATGTTCTTTTTTAATCTTACCTTTGAGAAACTTAACTAAATAAAAAATAGCCCATGTTCCTACCGCTAACAGTAGAAGATGAGCTACATCTAAAACAATTTTACCTAATAAAATACTCATTTCATCATACTCCTTTTTAAATTATTGCCTTCTTATTTAACTTCTTTCAGAACGTATTCAACTGCTCGATCAATAAAAGTGATTACTTCTGCACGAGTAGCAGGTTGATCTGGATGTAAATTGCCTTTCTCATCTCCAAGTACAATGCCTTTCTCATACAAACGATCAGCCGGATCAAAAACCCACTTCATCTTTTCAGGAATGTCTTTAAAGTATTTTGACATGATATATACCACCTTTTCTTTTGTTATAGTTGTTGTATTTTTAGAAGTGTTACCATGCAATGCTTTTCCAACTTTCTCTTTAAACAAAGCCCACTCATCAGGATTGTTTACAAACCATCTATGACAATCCTTCCAGCCAACAACTTCCTTATGTAACCACAAATCATTTTCAGTAAGGTTGTAACGTTTCAATAGCTGCACACAAAATTCTAAGAGAGATTGATATGTTTCAGAAGTCATCTTCCCACTCATATCTATATGGTTGCATTCAATTCCAATCGTGCAGTTATTCGGATATGTACTTAAACGCTCCAGAGCAGAATCAGTGTATTTTTTTGATCCTACGTGATATGCCATTTCATTTTCAGGAATACACCTCAAAATATCACCATTTAAATCAATAATGTAGTGAGCTGATCCATAGTTTGTTTTTCCAAATTTACGATTCTCAAAAAATCCCCATGTATTGATTGCCTTCTGCATGGGTGCAGCTACCCAGTGAATGACAATTCCTTTGATCGTTTTTACTTTCACACGAGGTCTGGAGTAGTTGTTAGGGGTAAGTAGTTTTTCACTAATTTTCAAATATAATCGCCTCCAGTTATTGCAAAAAATTCACAGCAGATGCATTCAATCCGAGTAATACACAGAGGATTAAACCAATCAGCATAATCAACTTATTAGTGGTTTCTTGATACCATTTCTTTTCATCATTACCTTGAGAAACTTTTGTTTCTGAAGACTTAGATTCTCGAATTAATCTAATTTCTTCACGCTGTTGACGCATCTCTTCACGTTGCTGGTCAGCAATTGTAGTTAGCTTGGTAATGTTTTCAGTCATGGTCACAATAGCATCATTAAAAAGCTTCTCGCTTTGTTTAATGCTCAAGTTGATATCTCGAATATCTTCTTTTGTCTCTTCTTTAAATGAATTAAGTTCTCTGTGTAGATTTTCAATTTTTACTTCTAAAACTTGATTACTGGACATAGTAACAGTTCCTTTCAACGTAGAGTTATATGCAACTTGTACATATTGACTAGCCCCCTTTCCATCGAATAGGAGTAGATTTATGAGGTCTTGAATCTATAATTTAAAAAACCGCCTTTCTTGTTTTAAAAAAATAAAAAAATTATTTAATCCAATATTTTTTATTGTTATTTACAAAAAAATACAATAAAGTTAGAATTAAGTTAAGGTTGATAAAGGATTAATGGGTTTATTTATAAATTAAGGAAGGGGATTGACATGGTTGACAGTCTAACTTTCACAACATTGGGGGAACTCATAAAGGGAAAAAGAGTGGAAATAGGCATTAGTTTGTCAGAAGTGTCCAGAATGACAGGGATTAGTAAGGGGGTTTTATCGAAGATTGAATCTGGAGATACGAAACGTCCAGAGCTTCGGACATTAAAACCAATTGCAGATGTTTTAGAAATCCCTTATGAAGAGATAATTGAACGCTATGTTGAAATAGAACATCGAATCGAGGTTTTGGATGATATATTACAGTTGTGCATTGAGGTCTCAAGCCCTTCTTTGATGACTAAGGTGGCAACGAAATTCCTTGAAAATTCTAAAGAAGAAACATACGTACTATTAGAGCATGTCTTTTGTCTTGCTAATAATACTGCAAACAATGAAGTTAGACTGTCGCTTTACAATACAATTATTAAATATGCAAGGGTACACGGAATTCCCATGTACATAGCCAAATCGTCCCTACAAAAATACCTAATTGAAAGACAAGATTTTAAGACTATGGAGGAGTCTTTTAAGATTGGCGAAGAAGTTATTCATTATGTAGATTTTTTATCTGAGGAAGAAAAAAAATAATTTTATATTTCAGAATGGCTCTTCAAGCTTATGCTATAAAGAAATATAAGGCTTGTATTGAACTATCCGAAGCAGGGATTACATTAGAAAAAAATGATACAGAGCTAAAAGCTAGAGCATATTTAGCAATGATTAACTCGCTCTATTTTTTAGGTTTTTATGATGAAATTGAGAAGCATCTGACTGTTTATAAAAAATTTGATTATCATTTTGTCAATGAATCAGCTACATTGACTCAAGCAATGGTCAAGGCGAAAAGAAAGGAATACGAAACAGCCATCCCACTGTTACTTGAGTGCCTACAAAACATCAGCAAGGGTTCAAAAATTCATGCAGTTAATGAATTATTTGAACTATATTTAGAGATGGGGAAATTTGATTCCATTGCAGAATTAATTGCACAAGAAGACAACTTCTTGAAGATTGAATCAAAAACACCTTATAAATATTATTCGATGGGATTGTATTTTCAATATAAAGCAAATTACCAAATTTTAATTAAATTATTTGAAGAAGGATTGGATAGTTACCTTAGCAGCATGTCTGCATACGGGAAAATCAATGCTTATCAAGATATTAATCAGTGTATGGAAAGCATACTTGATTTTTATATATCCAAAAACAAAAATCTTGATTTACAAATGCTACATAAGCTCCAAAAGGTATATAATGGAATTACGCAGGATAAGATAATTAGTTAGCATAGGAGGGATTGAGATGAAAAAGGCAATTATAACGATTTTCATGACTTTAGCAATGGTAATTTCTATAGGTTCTATTGATTCTTCCTCTCATGTTGCAGAAGCTAAGATAATACAGTATGCGTATGATCCGGGCTATTGACACTTATAATTTTTATGAGCGCTATTTATGAGCGTTCTTTTTTTTGTGTGTTTTTTGTCGTAATTTGTAAAACGTTTCAATTTAATAGATTTTTTAGTAAAATATAGAACGGAATGGTAAAATAATACTCAGGAGGAAGAAAGGAGGTGTCACTTTCAATCACTTAATAACTAAAAGGAGCGTTCCCGTTAGTTTGCAGACAATCGGAACGCCCCCACCTTGAGCAACAATAAATGTTACTCAAGTTCATTTTACCACTCGCTTACAGAATGTGAAAACAGAAAATTTCAAATCCAAAGATGATTTACAAAAACTTATTGAACTCCTCCGTCAAGAATTAGAAATGTTGTATTACAAAAAAGGCTCATTTTTACACCCAATCGTACTTCAAATGAGCCAACAACTAGATGAATACATTGTAATGTTCGAGAAGATTAGACACTAGTTGGTCGAATATGAAGAAGCTGTACGGGAAACTTTACAAAGCCCAGTAGGGGGAATAATTATAAAGCCGTTTTTCAGCTATTCATTGAAGACCTCCTAGGAGGTTACAACATGTTAATATGAGACAATTCATTTCCTTTAGTTGAAAATGAAATCCCTAAAGAAAACGAAAAGGAATCAATACCAGACTTCGACCAAGAATCACCTGCAAACAAAATTCGTATTTCGATTAGAGATAGGCGATGCTGGCAAAAAAGATGCTACTCCAATATAGCAATTACAACTCTAATGCTTTAAAAGCGAGGTGGAAACAATTGAGAAGAGAAAATACTTTATCTTCTCCAATCATAAACATCCGTTGTTACATCTAGTTCATGTCCATTGATTATGACTGTTTTGTTATCCAGCCAATTGATTGAAACAGTATCCATTTTAGAATCCCAGTAGATATTGTTTTTTTCCCCAGAACTATTTGTCACAACCTCAGCTCGGATCGAATCGGGTACTGTGGCTCCACCTTCAACTATGTAGGCATTTACGCTGTACTTTTTATCAGGTGATGTTACTGTATGAATTAATTTTCCTTCTGGAAGATTATACATTGCATAAAAGAAATGATAGAACAAAGCTCCAATCACTAAGAGTATTAAAAGCAATATACTAATCGCCCACTTCCATTTGTTCACAAATACCCCTCCTAATTAACATCTAAGAAAGTAGATACCTTATTATATAGAATATAATGTAAAGTGAGGAATTAAAATGAAAAAAATTACAGCTTCATTATTGTCAACATCTTTAGTATTTTCTTTAGGTACTACTGTTATGGCTGATAATTCAGATAACAGATTGATATCTGAAAGTCGGGCTACCAATGCAGTCGAACCATATCGAGAGCCTACGGAAGATATCACTACAGAATTTGCTAAAAAAATGAGAGATAACGCCGCGTATATGGCTTATTACGCAATGAATGAAGAAAAACAAGGAACGTATCCTTTGGCTACTGGCAAAAAATTTGCATCAAAAGTTAAATCCAGAGGCGAATGGGATTATAAGAGAGAATACGGAACAAGAACTAGCTATTATTTTGATGACCATTTTCTGTATGGTGAAGACCTTGGGAATATGCATTATGGTTTTGTAGGACGAGCCGCAGGCTTCAGTAAAAAGATTCTACAGGTTGCCGCTGGTGCTGTTCAGATTTATTCCGGTACATCTTATATAGGGTGGTATGACTCTTATTTTGATGATCCAGACGATCAAGAGTGGATCATTTTCGGGATTGATATGTTTGACGATAATTCATTGCCTACGGTAAGAAGTTTAGTTGAAACTTTATCGGATGAAGAAAAAAAGGCAATTGAAGAGGAAGTAAAGAAAGATGTTGAAGAAATAAGAAAAGAAAAAAGAAACTGGATGTAATGTTTCAATTGCCCTTAGTAATTGTCACATAGGAATAAGCTGTACGGAAAACCTTGTATAACAAAATAAAGCCGTTTTTCAGCAATTCATTAAAGACCTCCTAGGGGGGTTACTGCAACACACTGCTTGGATTGAAAATGAGGACATCTTGGAAAGGGTATTTACCAAAAAGAAGCTATGTTTTTTGATTTAAAAAAATACAGTGAAATGAGGTTCTTGTATGTTCTCAAAAAAATTTTTAAATAGCGTGTTAGCTTTAACAGTACCAGTATTAATGCTGTCAGCACCTGCTAGCTATGTCCATGCAGAAAAGAATAATATTAGTACGGAACAATCTGATAAGAATAATATACATGTTGAAACCGTTACAATTGGCAATGAGGAACATACTTTAATTATTGATACAACCGCCAATACTGCTACTCTGGATGGAAAAGAAGTTAAAATAACACCATTTTTTGATGAAACATTGAGAAATGACGATAAAGCTCAAGGCGTTTCGGCAAAGGGTATTTATGATCCTGTTTATTATATGTCATTCAAAATTGACTTAGATGAACAGGTAACTACCATAGGGGAAATAGCTACAGCCATTGGTGGAGGCATTTTTGCTGGAGCTAAAGTTTTAAGCAAATTAGCAATTAAAATTCCATATGAAAAGATACTTGGCAAAGTTTCAGACTGGGCTACTGGAGTTGGCTTCGTCACTCTAATAGCAGGGAAAGCAATGGATGGATATATTCAATTTAATCAATATAGAACTAATGGAAAAGTTCAAACAGGAATGGGTGGGAAAGAACTCTATCAGTATCGCTTCCAAGATACTTCAGTTTATTTTAAACTTTTCAATTTTAAACCGTTCGATCATCAGTTTAATGATGTAGGAGATTGGTTTTATGCTGAAAAACCATATTTTAATGTTGCATCAAAAGATGAGTAAAATATTAGGAGGGAATACCATGTCAATTTGACATGGTATTTACTTTCATAATTAAATAACAGAAAGGAGTTATCTAAAATATGAGTATGATTTCCAGAGTAGTGCTTATGGTTTTATTGGCGATTAGTGTAATTGGGATTTCATATGGTATCTTGTCGAACCAATTTCTTATTAAGTCTGATTCTTTTTTATTTAATGTATTCTTAATAGTAACCGCTCTATTAGCAATGAGCAGCTACTATAAAAGGAACGAAAAAATCCTGTCTTTTCTTATGCTTTGTATTTTTATTTTATTAAGCTATACCTTTTTATTTTTGTAAATGATGTTAAATTTTTATAGTACAGTTAGTATTCAACCGGGAATAGCCATCTCTGCTCCTAAATCTGATAAGTGGTTTGAGCTAAATCAGTATCTCACAGCAAATGTTATATATAAAGGAAATATGTATAAGCACTCTATGCGTGTTTATGTCGATGAACGTAAACAGTAAGGAACAAGGAGGAGTAAATGGGGAAATTTAAAATATTTCTTTTGTTTGCATCTGTGCTTTTGTTCTTATTGGTTTATTTACAGTTGATTGAATTAACAGACGTATTAAGAGAGCTAACTAAACTTCTAGCTAACAAAAGACTTAGCTAATAATATCAGCATTGGAATTGCATTTTTTCCAATATGTATTATACAATAGATAATATACTAACATGGGTTCAAAAAAGACCGCAGGTGTTGGTAGCACCCACGGTTTGTACAAACACTGTCCCTTCAAAAGGGTTGGCTCACAGGTTAACCGAAGAATAGACTCTCCCCTCAGTTTACGCGCTCAAGGGAGGTCTATTTCTTTTTGTTCCACCTTACAAAATAAATACATAGCCAGCATCTGCATCATATTTTAGGTTCCTCACTGTAATCCTCGCATGTATGTCACTAATCCTTCGTACTCTTACTGTAACAGTAGCTGGAATTTTTACATCTCGATATCCTCTAACCTTAATTTCTGCATGTAAAAATCCTGAGTTAACTTGAATACTACAAGGGAAATCTCTAACATGTCGAACAAACATTTGGCTAGTGAAAAACTTCCTTAATGGAATAACAACTGAGCCACTGAGTGCATCACTTTCTCGTTGTCGAACAATTAATGAACATGCAAGATCACGATTTCTTTCCTTTTTCTCAATACTCAAGGTAGCTGGTAAACTCTTTACATAAGCAACTTTAATGTTTGCACGTAGCTGTTTATATCGTTCTTTTTTCTCAATGCTCAGATTAGAGAATAACTGTTGATGCTCAGCTACACGTACAGTTAATGAAGCATCTAACTGACTCATACGTGACTTTTTCTCAATTGTCATAGAGCTTAGTAATGATGTGCCCTCTAATCGTCTTACAATAAGTTCAGCAGAAATTATAGATTCTCTGGATTTCTTCTCAATAGACATGAAAGCAGACATTGCATTACTTCTCTTGCCTACTACATCCATTGAGCAACTTAAATCGGTATCTACTGATTTTCTTAAGATAGATAACTGTGCAGCTAAGTCTTTTGCTTTGTATTTGCTGTTTACATTGATGGAAGCTGTTAGGGAGTCCTCACCGTTAGCACGAATAGACAAAGTTGCTGGCAGCTTGCCTAAAGCTAAACTAGAAATTAGCTTATAAAACCCTACTTCTAATATAGGGGGAGTGGATGATTCTTTGGTCTGTAATTGAATAGTTGACTGCTCATTTTGTTCTTCTGCAAATAAAAAAACACCATGATTAGGTGTTTTACCTTCATACCATTCTTTAACTAACGTAAAGACATCAATTTCAATATATCCATCAGCATGAGTAATGTACTTCTCAGCTATCTTTCTGCCTTGAGGTGGTTGATTACTCCATGTTGCGTCATGTTCGCGCCAATCATCGAGAATTTCAAACAAAGAAAGATTAATGGGTGAATCTAGGTATCCACAGTATAGTTTTAACTTGGCTCGCTTTAACTCTTTCTCTTTGGGGAGTTTAGACAAATCAAATTCAACCAATCCACGAAAACGCTCTGAATTAGCCCTACCAATTAACATGCTAGGGTCTGAGCCATAGCTAAGAGTAGGGATATCTTCACGAATTGTACTATCTTTCATGGAAGTCAACTCATGAATTTCTAATGGTCGCTCAATCGTTTCAAAACGACATGTCATTTTATTTTTGGAGTAATTGCAATAGCTGCTGGAAAATGATTTAAAAAGGGGATGCTTATTGAAGCAGGCATGGTGGGCTGTCTAAATCCCCATACAGTAAATTTCCCCTTCATCGTATTGTTCAAATATAATCACACCTTCTCATTGTATTGAGAGTTAACTATCAGAGGCAGGTTCAGCTTTTGCATAAATATCAAATTCACCAGAATGAGCAATATCATCTGTATTAGTCACAATCCGTACATAAAAAGATATGTTCTCATCTTTCTTTTGAATATCTGCGAAGGTAAGTACTTGCTCAGGAAGAAAAGGATTTTCTGTTTTGGATATTTGAATTTGAGTTTGATAATAGGGGCGTGCACTTCAACTTTTAAATTCTTAACGTCTATCCCTACTTTGTTTGTTAAGTTAACTTTAACTGGTAGGGGGTTGTTTGTCCTGCAATGATAGAACCAAAACTAAGATATTGGAGTACTTCACCAGCATCAGTTGAGTAATATTTTCCTTTTTCATCTGAGAAGATCAGACCAATATAGTCACCAATGAAACTAGTTACATCTCTACTTTCTTTCCCGTATGAATCAAAGGCAATTGTCTCAATAATATTTGAAGAATCGATATTAATATCTTTTGTGTTAAGATAGATTGTTTGAATATGAGGAGTTGGAAGAAAGTCTGTAAATCCTTCAGAGGGGTAAATTTGCTTACCATTTAAATTAACTTTAAACTTAATTTTATCTTGCTCGTTGTCTCCGATTTCTATTTTTAAATTCTTTCCTTCTAATTTTACTAACAACTTTGGTTCAGTATCATATAGTAAAATCTTACCTTCTTCAGTTATTACAGTCCCATCTGGTTGTTCAACAGTTATTTTTATTGTGTATGGATTAGTTGCTTGTTGAAACATATCAGAGTTTAATGGAACCGTACTATGAGTCTCCCCTGTTAAAATAGGAGTCCATTCTTTTAATAAAACATATGGCTCAAGCATTTCGATTTTATAACGATATGGTGCTGTATAATCTCCACATAAAACGATATTTAAATCTTCATCGTTAGTAGAATCTTGTACCCAACAAGCTATATCAATATTTGAAAAGGACTTTAAAGCTTCTATCATATAAACATTTAAATATTCAACACCATACTGGATGAAATCTTGTTCAGAATAAGGTGTTTTACCAGCAACAACCCATTTATCTCTGTTAAATGTCAGTATATTATCCTGATCTATAAGCAATATTTTTTCTTGAAGAGGAGGTTGTTCTGCCAAAAATAGAGCGTCATCAAAAAGTTTAACAGGGTAGGGTATGCCTTTATCATTTCGGGGGTTACCTAGCTGTCCTGAACTGTTGTTCCCAAAACCCCAAAGGGTTCCATCTCTTTTGATAACATTTGTATGATCTGAGCCACACGATACATATCGTACATCGTCCATGATTTTTGTGGGAGTTGCATTTGCATTATTTGTCTTTAAGTTTGTAGAATGCCCTAATTCTCCATGTGTATTTCTACCAAACCCCCAAAGTGTATTGTCTTTCTTTATGACCATTGTATGGTATTCAAGAGCTGAAACATGTTTAATATCGTCCATTATCTTCTTATGGAGAGTAATATATGTTTCATTGGGTATTCCTAATTGTCCATAGTTATTATATCCTTGTACCCAAAGAGAGTCATCGGTTTTAATAGCGACTGAGATTCCATAGTTACTATAATTATAATATTTAACATCATTCATTATCTTAACAGGAGAATCATTTCCTACAAATCCACCATAGCACCATAGCGTATTATCATTTTTTATTGTAAAACTACCAGAATGAAGACTCATATTGTTTCACCTCAATAGCTAAAATTGATTGCATTAATATTTTCCCAATTTTCCAAGTCAATTGTTGATTTGTAAACAATCCCAGTTTTTATTTGACTTTTATCTGAGGGAACCATCTGTCTTTTTTGAGACATTTGAATTGACTGAGAAGGTAAAATTTTAAATTCGTAATCATATTTGGTATTTCTTGGCATCAATAAATCTTTTTCTTTAAAATTTGCAGATGCTTTAACAGTAGAATTAGGAAGAATAATATCTCCATCAAAACCTACATCAATAGAATCTAGACCAATATTTGCAGATGTATTGTTGAAAATTTCAATTACATGAACTCCTGAACCTAAATTATTTTTTTCATATACAAGTGTCTGATACTGGGTTACGGAACTAGACATTGAAAAAGAATCAATGAATTTTCCGTTAATCTTCACTAGACACTCTTCAGAGAGGTCATTACCGACTCTAGAAATTATACGGAATTTATCTCCTCTGAGTATAAAAGCATAAGATACACCATTATTAGAAGAAAACCTATATGTCGAATTGTAATATTCATCGATGTTATCAGAACTCCAGTAGTTGGAATTTGGTAGGTAATGGATATTCGGATTAGTATCATCAATTCTTTTCCAACCATTTTCAGGTTTTAAAAGTTGTTCCCCAATTTTTATCATTTAATTCATCTCCCAATTAAATTCATGACTAGTTTCTTTTATGAGGTTTACTACCGATTCGCTTACTATTTCCCCATTAAGCTTAATTCCAAGGCTTCCTTGAATATTTTCATCTGCAACTAGTCGAAGAGTGAGAGTAGGGGATTTTTCAGATAATCCAATTAAAACTTTTATATGAAAAGAAATATCTTCAAATTTCAATTTATGCTTATACCCAAATACATATTCTGTGATAATAGGGCTTAATTCTCCAAAGTTATTTAACAAATTTATCTCTGCTTCAGCACGTTTAAAAGTGATCAAATCTTGATAAAACTCATTTTGTCCTGTTAAAAAGTATTCTTTATCTCCAGCCTTATAAACAAGATCAATTTGTCCATTTCCTAATTTAAGATGACCACCAAATACTTCATAGTAAAGCTTATGTCCATGACCGATTAATCCAAAACGAACAACAGTTTTTTTGTCTATCGAGTAAAAATTATTTTCTTGTTTTGTACTAAAATCAAATTCTGATAGATGAGTACCATCTATGTATTCTGCCAACCAAATGAACTCCCTTTGTGGCACAGGGGAGTAGAGATTAATGTGAGATAACATTGTATTGACCTCCAAATAAATTTATAAATGTAAACTAAAAGAAGAAATATTAACTCTCAATCTTTGTTTTATAAAGCTATAAAGTTTTCTATGGTAGAATCCGATACTAATAATAGTCACCTAAATCTTGGTTTTTATCTGGGTCATCCATGCTAAGGGTAGCCACTACTATTAACCGATTGGGAGACAGAAGCAGTTGTCATTTTGAAATAACTTTATTTCAAAATAAAGCAACACAATATCATCTTGAACAAATGGATGTTTCAAGAAGTAAAAACACGGAGGTAGGAATCATGAGAATCAATCACAACGTATCAGCACTAAACACACACCGTCAACTAGGTGTAAACACTGGAGCATCTGGTAAAAACCTAGAGAAATTGTCTTCTGGTCTTCGCATCAACCGTGCAGGTGATGACGCAGCAGGTCTAGCAATCTCCGAAAAAATGCGTGGCCAAATCCGCGGTCTAGAAATGGCTTCTAAAAATGCGCAAGATGGTATTTCCTTGATCCAAACAGCAGAGGGTGCATTAACTGAAACACACAGCATCCTACAACGTATGCGCGAACTAGCCGTTCAAGCATCTTCTGACACTAATGAAGGTGTTGACCGTCAAAAGCTTCAAGCAGAGGTTGATGAATTGTCTAAAGAAATCAACCGTATTTCTACAGACACAGAATTCAACAACCAAAAAGTATTGGATGGATCTTTTGAAAACAAAACATTCCATATCGGTGCTAACCAAGGACAAAATATTAAGCTGAGCATTAATGATATGAGTAATGAGAAGCTTGGTGTAAATGGATTGAAAAAAGAATCCAATGTTCTTGGTGGGGATATTATTGTCAATAATAAAGGCGATAAATTTGAAATCACATATTCTATCAATGGTGCAGATAAACCAGAAGTAGACAAAACAACTGCCAAGGTGGATAAAGATGGGAATGTAACTGTTACACTAGCACAAAAAGAAGGAACCGGTGGTGTCGTAGGTGACATCAATGCAACAAAAGCAGATGTTTTGAACGCACTTAAGGAAGCAGGGATCGATGCTACAGCAAAAGCTGGTGTGGATTTAAGCACAAAAGCGCTAACTGGTAAAACTGCTCCTACCAAAGACACTATTGCAGTGGCGAGTGAGGTAGATAATACAAGAGGTGTTAACATCTCCACACAAAAAGCAGCAGACAAAGCAATCACAACCATCAACAACGCTCTTAACAAAGTATCCGAAGAGCGCTCTAAACTAGGTGCAAACCAAAACCGTCTAGAACACACTATCAACAACTTGGGAGCAACTGCAGAGAACCTAACAGCTGCAGAATCCCGTATCCGTGACGTTGATATGGCGAAAGAAATGATGGACTTCACAAAAAATAACATTCTTACTCAAGCAGCTCAAGCAATGCTTGCACAAGCTAACCAACAGCCTCAAGGCGTACTTCAATTACTTCGTTAATTTAACATTAGAATAATTAGAAATGAGAAAAGACCTGACTAAAGAGTTGGGTCTTTTCTGTATCCCAACCAATCAAATAAAATATCTTTTTTATTAGGTGAACGTATAAGAAACTCGAATATTAAAATTAAAATTACCAGCAGGGGCATTTAATGGGGGAGTGGCTTGAAGAATAAATTCAGCAAAATTCGCTTTTGAATTCTCTTTAGTTCCATCGTTTACAGCTCCAGCAATAGTACCATCCTCCTGACCGCTCGCCTTGATTTTTTTAGTTGATTGATTACCGCCAATTGCAGTGAAATTAACTTCGGACATGGATACTACTTTAGTAGAAACCCATTTACCCGTAACAACTGGACTATTAGAACCACCCTGAGTATCTACTGTAGTAAGAGTACAATCATTCATATCTGAAACAGCAGATGTGCCACCTCTGTTATTCCAAAGTAGCACTCCTAACTGTGGAGAAGTATCTCCTGCATTAATAGTTCCTATCTTCCGACCGCCATTAGCAGCTAAATCTAGTGTATTGTCCTGTGAATACCAGTTAATTAATGGTTCTGCCATATATGTAAACCTCCATTAAAATATTTTATAAAACAACATCAATTTGTATTGAAATCCCTTCCTGTAGGGGATCAAATTTATCAACCTCTACAATTAAACGTAATACATCGTCTTTTTTTATCTCGCTTATCAATAAAGGAGGAATAAAAGCGGAATAGTGATCTGCTTTAAATTGAATAGGTGAATCGGTTATTTTCTCCCATTCGCTATGCGTACCAAAACTATTACCTGATATTTTTTCAATAAATATATGAGTAGGGGAGGCACTGGAAGGCTTATTGCATATTGCTTTAATAGATTTAATCTTGCAATCGAAAGGTACAGAAGTAATAACCTTTTGAACTCCATCCATTGTAATTGTAGGAATAACAAAATGAATTGATCTGTATTGAAGTTTATTATGCATTAAATTAAAATCGTCTGAAGACATAAGACCATCTATTTTTTCGCTTGCTAATGGGATAGAGCCACGGGTATAGTTATCAATCTCTTTCCAAATTCCATCACCTTCAAAACGATAGCGACTACCTGTACTCAAAACCATTGTTGTAGAACCGATTTCAGGATTAGGGTAGGCTAAAGCAATATCGTCATATTTATCAACTGGCTTTAACCAGATTAAGCGAGTAGTCATAGCAGCTTTATAGGCTAAATCCGCTTTTTCATCAGCATTATTACTAGCTTTAATTGCTTTATCTGAGGCTGACAATGCCATTTCAGTTACCTGATTAGCACGACTGGTAGCAAAAAAAGCTCCTTCGGCAGCCATGTTAGCATTTCGGGCAGCATCAAGAGCTTTCTCAATAGAATCTCCGACTTCAATTATCTTAATGAGAGCTGTATCGATAATATGTTGTAAATTTTCTACTACATCACTATTGGGATTGTGAGCATAGATACGTGATGCAGGATATTGAATCATTTGTATTGTATAACAAAATAAAGCCGTGATTCAGTTATTCCTTATAGGCAATTACATTGATCGAGAATAAGGAATGTATGTAGGTTTAAATGTAAAAATATACCTTTATTGAAAATATTAGTAAAAGATACTTTATGATGAACAAAAAGATTATTAAAGGAATTGCAATTTTATCTACTGTTGGCTTTCTAGGGACTGCTATAGCTCCAGCGACCAGCGCGTTTGCCCAAGAAAAAGTGTCACAATCAGTTTCTTACCAAACTCCAATGTCACAACAAGAAATGGATAAGATCATCCAAGAAACAGCTAAGGAAATTTTAGAAACTGCACCAAGAGTAGTAGTAAAAGAGCCTACACAACTTGAAGCACAGGGTTTTGTTTCTCTTGAAAACAAAGCTGATGAAATATTTTGGAAAGTCTTATGTAAAAAAGGAGCTACCAAAAAAAATATATACTAAATTCCCAGACATAGTTAAAGAAAAAATGTCCGAAGACATGTGGATTGGAATTTGGAACACCTATATTTTAATGGGGCCATTAGAAGAAGTAAAAGAAACTGTAACGAAAGCTTTGGAACCATATGTTTGGGGATGGGTTGCAAAGTCTTGCGGGATTATTGCACAAGGTATCGTGTACGCTCTAATTTAAAAACAGAAAGGAGATAAAATGAACCTAAAGACTTTAAAGTTCATTCTAACTATTTTTTCTATATATGCTACTTTGCAAGTTACAAAAGAAATGAATATAGCTAATAATTGGTTTATTACCGAGTTTATTCGTTTCTTAATTGTTTTAGTAGTAGGTATCGTTGTTTCTATCCTATTATCTAAAATATACAAAGATAAAGAGGAATAGCTTTTTCTCTTAAACTAAGAAATCATTATGTGAAACGTCCGAATACGTGGGAGATTCGGACGTTTTCTCGTACAAATGAAATCTGAGACATACAGAATCAGGTATGATATTGGGATAAATTTACAATTTCTTTATCCCCCTTTATAATAAGGGGGATTCTTATGTATAAAAGGGAAAATAAATACAGAATGGAGAGTTTGAAGATGACAAAAGCTTACCTTTCCTTACTGGTTTCTATCTTTGCCATCATTTCAATTTCAGCTTGTTCTCCAAATAAAGTTGAAACAACGAATAATACGCCTGTCCAAAGGGATGATTTACTTACAAAACAAAACACAACTTTTATAGTATCTCTTATAGAAAAATCTGCCCCTCCTGTATTGAACGATGAAATCTTAGCCAGCAAAGGAGATATATCTAAATGGATCTGGTTTGATAATCTCCAAACATGGACAGACGAATTTATACGGCTAACTGGCTCAAGACAGTTCATTGATAACGATTCTAAAGACGTTATTGTATCAGCATTAAAGAAATACTATACCACCTCTAAAGCAGAAGATATCTTTTCTTTTTACTTTAAAAAGAAAGATGATGGGACTTATGAGTCCATTGAGACTGAACGATTCCCAAGAACCTTACAAGGTATTCAGGAAGACTTAAAGGTAAATATTCAAAAGAAGAGTGAATCAAATACAAGTGTTTTGTTTGAAGGCTTTGGATACGATTACTTTGATTTCAAAGAAAAACAAAAGGATATGGTAAAGATTCAATTCAGTCTTGTTAAAGAAAAGGATAATTATTTCATTAGTGATATAATTGACTTAGATTAATTTATAGTTATGATAATACTACAAGCTACGCTATAAACAATTAAGCTGTACGGTACTAACTGTTGATGAAAGAGCTTTGGGGAAAGTAAGAAACTTCTCTGAAGGAAACAATGACTACTGCGCAGTATACACAAGACTAAGAGAAGAGGGTATTAAGGGAAGTACTTACGGTGGGAAAAATGAACTGTAGTATCAAAAAAGGCTAGGTTATATTATCTAGCCTTTTTTCTCTTATAATAAAATAAATATGCTACTAGCATAAATAAAATTACAGTCATAATAATTTGAGTGATTATAGCTCCCTTTGGAAGTAACAAACCGACAAGTATTATTACTGCAAAAAAGACTATAATGAAAATGGTTAGCTTTTGCATCAGTCGCAAATACACGTAAACCCCTCCCTTAACCACTTTACAACATAATAACATATTTTCCTTATTTTTTAAATAACTGGATTTGAGTCAATATCTTGGACACAATTAAGTTAAGTATTAGGATGCTTTTCTTTGCAAGTCTTCTACTTCTTGAGGTGTTTTGTAGCCTAGACTACCATGTATTCGGGTTCGGTTATACCAACCTTCTATATATGTAAAAAGCGCAAGCTTTGCAGATTCATAAT
>NZ_JAPTNK010000025.1:0-51694 GCF_026891775.1 Brevibacillus halotolerans | reverse complement strand
CTCTTACTATAACTCAATTCGCATTCAAACAAAACTAAACAACCAGTCACCGGTTGAATTCCGACGACTGGCTGCTTAAACTTGTAAGGTGTTTTGATCCCTGTCCTACAAACGGGGGTCAGTCCCACGAGTGGGTGAGAGGTTTTATTTATGTTGTACGTAAGGCATTGCATTATGTGTATGGGACAAAAACAAATAACGTAGGGCTTACTTGACTTTTTGTACAGCAAAAATACATCTGTTCAAAGTATCCTTTTGCACGGTACGGTAGAGTACGCTATACTTCTCTCCCTACGCTCATGCCCTCCCAAATGGCTCGTTTCGCATCCAATTCCCCAGCTTCCCTCGCTCCACCAATCAGATGAACCTTCATTTCTGCTGGCAAAGAGTCCACAAGTACGCGATTCGGTGTGCTTCCAGCTGCTATTATCACCGTATCTGCCGGAATGATTGCTTCTTGTCCTTTCTCTATAATACGAACGCCATCTGGTAAAATTTCTTTATACTCAATTTCCGTTTTCATCACTACTCCGTGTCTCTTTAACAACGCTAGAACGGCCCAGCGAGTGGTTTTGCCTAATCCCGTACCAACATGTTTGCCTCGACGCAAAAGCGTGATAGAACGCTTGTTATATTGCATGCTACCATATGATTTCGCTGACACGATCCCATACTCCGCTAAATATTGACCTGCTTCTGCTGAAAGTGTGGTGTTCGTTACCAGTAGATGTGATAAATCGCAGGCAATTCCCCCTGCCCCAATGATCACGACCTGCTGACCCACGGGTACCTTTCCTGTAAAGACATCGGCATAGCTTACGACATGCGGCAGCTCCTTCCCCGGAAGCTCAGGTGATCGTGGTATTACCCCGGTAGCAAGGACGACTTCACTTACCCCTTCAGCGACAAGCTTATCGCTGGTGGCCTCCTCCCCCAGATGTACCTTTACCCCTAGTCTACGTAGCTCATTCTCGTAGTAACGGAGTGTTTCCTTAAATTCGCTCTTCCCAGGAACCTGACTGGCAAAATTAAGCTGTCCCCCTAACCGATTATTCCTCTCCCACAATGACACGTCATGCCCACGCAATGCTAGCACACGCGCTGCCTCCAGCCCAGCCGGACCTGCTCCGATAACTGCCACCTTCTTAGTCTTTTCCGCTGGTGTAATGCTAATGTCCCATTCACGACCTGCTAATGGATTAACTAAACAAGAAGCTGTTTTTCCTTCAAAAATGTGGTCGAGACAAGCCTGATTACAGGCAATGCATGTATTAACCTCAGCAAAACGCCCGGCTCTGCTCTTGGCTACAATATACGGGTCTGCCAAAAAAGGCCGAGCCATGGAAACAAGATCACTATGTCCCTCTGCGACGATTTGATTTGCCAAACGAACATCGTTTATGCGATTACTAGCAATAACCGGAATACCCACTGCCGCTTTGATTTCCTTTGCTACCCAAACATACGAAGCACGAGGAACCATCATAGAAATGGTGGGCACTTGCGACTCGTGCCAGCCAATACCAATATTTAAGGCATCAATACCTAGCTCCTCCAGCCATACTGCAAATTGAACCGTTTCTTCTAATGTCGTACTGTTTGGCATAACATCAAGTCCAGACATTCGAAAAATGACAGGATACTCTGGACCAACCGCTTTCTTAACCTGCCTCGCTATCTCCAATCCAAATCGCGCACGTCGTTTTAAATCTCCTCCCCATCCATCTGAACGCTGATTGGTCACAGGTGACAAAAATTGATTAACTAAGTACCCCTCTGAGCCCATGATTTCAACTGCATCAAAGCCTGCTTCCTTCGCTCGGCGAGCTGCATCTGCAAAAGCTTGAATGGTATGTAAAATTAATTCCTCATCCATTTCAATAGGGGCAGTTCGATTAATAGGTGCTTGTAATGGAGAAGGAGCTACAGGGTCGAGACCTGTCATTTCCTTGTAAGCATAACGTCCGGCATGAAAAAGCTGTAGCGCAATCCTTCCACCAGCTTCATGGACAGCACGAGTCATATTATATAGTGGTGGAATATGCTCATCTGCATAAATGTTCGTAAAGCCTGCTCCGCCACCTCCCTCTGGCAACACTGCGGCTCCTCCCGTAACAATTAAGCCTGCTTCTCCCTTTGCTCGTTCTACATAAAAAGCAGTAAGGCGCTCATATCCATGATCTAATGCTTCCAAGCCCACATGCATGGACCCCATAATCACACGGTTAGGCAACTGTAGTGTTGCAATTTGAATTGGTTGAAAAATATGTGATAGCATCCGATATCCCCACTTTCTATTTTTGAATGAATGTTCACTCATTTCTCTACGCACTTCAAAAATTCCTTTTTTTCTGACGATGATTGTTTTGCCCTGTTATAATAATGAGTAAGCATGACCTATAAAAAATTGGAGGAGATTCTACTGGATACAATTGGATTTATTGGACTAGGTACGATGGGACTGCCTATGGTACAAAATTTACTTAAAGCTGGATTTCCTGTACATGTTGTTTCGAGAAGTCGCGGCCCTATAGACAAAGCTGTTTCTCTCGGTGCCGTTGAAGCTAAAAACCCTGCCGATCTGGTGGAAAAGGTAGATATTTTACTTACCTGCTTACCTCTTCCTTCTACAATTGAAGAAGTTTATTTTGGCGAAAATGGAATTCTAAGTGCTGATCTGACAGGAACATTGGTGATTGATCACTCCACGATAAGCCCGTTATTAAATCAACGCGTGTATGACGCTATCACAGCAAAGGGAGGATCTTACATGGATGCTCCGATCAGCGGCGGTCCGATGGGAGCTACTGCCGGTACCCTAGCTATCATGTGTGGCGGATTAGAAAACGATTACGAGCGAGCTAAACCAGTATTTGAAGCACTCGGAACAAATTTGTTTTACTTAGGAAAAATCGGTAATGGTAGTATTGCTAAGCTGATGAATAACTATTTGATTGGTGTACATACGGCTGCTTTAGCAGAAACCTTCATATTGGCTACCAAAGCAGGGGTTGATACAACTCAGTTGTATGAGGTGCTGTCAGCAAGTACGGGAGATAGCAAAATGCTGCATCGAATCGTTCCATTGGTACACCAACGTGACTTTGATGCACGCTTTAGCAATCAATTGTTATACAAAGACATGAGGATTGCTGGAGAATTAGCAAAAGCCTACGAGCTGGACATGCCAATTAATAAGCTGGCTGAACAAATGTATCAGCAAGCTAGCGAAAAATATCCAATGGAGGATATGGCCGCTTTATTTAAAATTTATGAAGAAAAGACCGGAATTATGGTAAAAGAAAAGGCTCTCGATTGAGAGCCTTTTCCTTTACAGGTTAATAAACAATACGCACCAATTTTCCTACATGTGCTGCCATATTTGTAAGCACTGGCTTCCATTCATCCTGCTCATCCATTGGATTGAGCGGAAGCATAAAATGAAAATCAGCAACCCATTCCATCTGCGAGTCCTGCTCTGGCGATAGCATGCGCTTTTTGCTTGTAAAAGCGATCTCTGGCACAATGGCTTTAGCTGCTTGCCATAAAGCGTTGGTATCTCGTCCATCTACAAGATAAGTAACCTCTACTTCAATTTCGCACATTTTTGCTTCTTCTAGCGGAAATAAGTGAATAACGGCTACTGGTGTACCTTCCCTTGCTTCATCCTCCATGAACCGCATCTCAACCTCGTGGTATTCTTCTCCTTCTAAAATCGAGCGTTCTGTTTTTAGTAATACCTCTGTGGTTACACCGTAGGCTGAAAGCTCTTCGTCTACTTTTGCTACCAATATATCTAACATCGTTTTCTTCCTCCTCATGATGCACTTCATCCATCATACTGAAATCAGAGGAAGCCGTAAAGTAAAGAAACCGCTTTCATAAAGCAGTAGCCTTTTACTTTCTCATTCATGGTGTTGGATGGCAGTCCTTATTATTTAGAAATTCCGACAGCCATATCCGCCTGACATCTTTATTTGGACAGTATCCCAGCAAATAGCTATCTCCTAGCATATACTTTTCTTTTAGCCACTCCTTATGCTTACGGAAGAAGGCATTCTGAAATTCAATTGGCATTTGTTGATATTCTTCCAACGCAGAAGGGTGTTCGAGGAAATAATCTTCATCATACAGGATTTCATCATCGTTCTGACGACTAATAAAATACAAGAATAAAAGAACAAGGCCCGTATTCACCAAAAAAAGTGTCATACCTATCTCCCCTTTCCCTTACAGCCAATGTCATTCGTCCAAAACATACAGCCCTAAAAATATTCTGATTGTTTCTTTTATTTTATCATGATTTTGCTCTTTGGTAACTACCTCATATCCCTTTGAAATAATTTATTTTGGAAATGATTGATTCATTCAAAGCATCAGGGCCTGCCATCAGTAAATCAACCTTTTATAAACTTTCCCGGGACAGGAACATTTTTTATCACAGGCACCTCAGCTAAAAAAATGATTCTGGCATAGATTTGTACACCGTTATATATCCTTATCAGCAAAAAAAACCAGCTGAAGTTCTCCAGCTGGCATGCTACTATATTATTTGTTGCTACGAGTATTCTAAAACCTCTCTTTCCCACTGGCTACCCGTCTTTTAGGACACTTGGCTCTCGGGAAGTGTTGCCCTTCCAACAGAAGGTGAGCTCGCACCTGATGGTGGCGTAATATTTACCGGTGGAGGCGTCATTTCGTGATTAGAAGCTGGGGTATTTTGCTGGAAATTAGGAGCGTCAATAATATCGGCTGGCGGTGAATTACTCTCCGACTGTCCTGAGCTTCCATTATTGTTATCCAATCCATTATTTCCGGAATCATTTGCACCATTTTGTCCATTACCATTTAATAGGTCTTGTTCGTTACCTTGCTGCTCATTTCCATTTTTGGTTGTATCGGAGTCTTTCGCTTCCGATTGAACTTTGTTACTTGATTGCTTAGATTTCGTCGATTGCTGCTTCTTTTTCGATTTGGAATTATTTACATATTCTACTACCTGATTATCAAACGGAGAGTCGTTGTAATCAATTTTAGCCATCTCGTTGCTGTCTAGCCTCATAGCAGCTTGTAAGGTTTGGCGAATCTCATCTTTTTTGCTTGTTGGTAGCAATGTGTAGCTTGTACTTGAGCTCCAGAAGGCTCCACTGTCTACTACGACGAAATTATCCATGTTAAAGCTTTTAAAGTCATTGGCAATGCCTAGTATTTGTTCCTTGCTAAAATCAGTGTGGATATGATCACCAGTGGTTTCAATCACTTTAGGCAATTTAGCAAAGCCTTCGATCGACAGCATTTTATTCATAATCGCCTTAATTACTTCCTGCTGACGTTGGTTTCGATCAAAGTCATTGGAATAATACTTGGTACCGCGATTATCGTGACGGTGTCGCACATAATCAAGTGTATTCTTACCATTCAGCACCTGGCGCCCCGGATTAAGGTTAATATGGGTGTTATCAGTAGGATCGTCATATACAAGTCGACGATCTATGTTGACTTCCACTCCACCTACCGCATCCACGACCGCTTTGAATCCATTAAAATCAACCTCAACATAGTGGTTAACCGGAATGCCTAGCACCTGCTCAAGCGTTTTTTTCGTTAGGGTGATCCCATTTTCGGTAGGTGTTTCCCCTTTTGCTTTCGCCTGACGGCGTTCAGCCTCTCCGTTGGCAAATACAGCATTCACCTTATGATATCCGCGGTAGCCTGGAATTTTGACTCGGGTATCTCGGGGAATGGAGATCATTGTCACCTTTTTCGTATCAGGATCAATAACCCCAACAATCATTACATCGGTATTAGCCGAGCCTGTCTCTGGCCTCGAATCTCGTCCTAACAGTACAACAGAGATAGGTTTGTTTGAGCTATAGCTCGTATCAACAGGCAGTACATTGTTTACATCTTGATAAGGGTCTTCCGTTGCCTTCTCTATAGCTTTATCGAATGTCTGGTACACATAATAGGCATAGGCCCCACCACCCAAAATGAATAAGGCTAACAGGGTGAGAAGAATTATGCGTAGCTTTGTCTTCTTTTTCTTAGGTTTCTTCGGTTTGGAAGCGGTGCGCTTACTCGTGTTCGCAACCGTTTCTTGCATATGTAATCAGTCTCCTTATGTGACAAATAATCTTGCCACTCGCAATCTATGTTCCTTTGTTAAGACAGCCAACACCTTAGAAAGGTTACACTTACCATTACAACCCAAGCCTCTTGTCTCACAATTCCCATCATTATAAATTGAGATTTCAGGAAGTGAAATAGAGCTTTTCACCTATTTTTGCTAAAAACTACATCCTCTATCATATCACAAGCAAGTGGTATTTTGTAGAAAAATGTCTATGAAATCAGAAACCCCTTTCGCTAATAAGAAACGAAAGGGGTTCGGAAAAGTGAAGATAGCGAGATATGATTTAGAGTTAACAGATGAACTATTGCATCCCGTGAGGTGCTTGGCTAAAGCCTTTTACCGGCTTGCTCTCATTCTCATGCTTTGCATTTTGCCCCGTATGGTGCGCATCTCCGCCATGACGAATATGGTACTTATCGCTTTTGCCTTTGATTTGCTTTGCCATCTGTTCTCCTCCTTTTATCTTGCTCTCTTTATTGTGTGAGTATCCTTGCTTCTCCATTCATAGGCGCCCAATAAGCAAAACATCCCGCCTCACTCAGCTAGTAAGACGGGATGAATATGAATTACGCTTTTTGTTTAGTAGCAGCTATCACCAATTCAGTAATAGCGGGTGGATAAATCTCTGGGGCACCATAGAGACGGAGTGTACCATCCTCTACAAGCCCAGCGATTGCAAATATGCTCCAGCCCTCGCTCATCACTATTTCTTGTTCTGTTACAAATGATAGTTGTTCACCATTTTGACGCATCAAGGCATGCTCAGGTTGTTTTTTCCCAGCATAAGCTAACATTTCTTCTAGCACCACCTGCGGTTGCAGAGAGGATTGGTGTAGAGAATGATTCGCTTCCTTGGTTAACAACGTGCGCATACGATATGCCTCAGGCAGATCCTCTTTAAGCTGACTAATTACGTTCAGCATATCAGCAGTTAATAAGGTCTGGTGCTTTTTATCTAACCATTTGAAGAACGCTGTTAGAACAGAAAGCAGATTGTTCGCTAACGTTTTGGACGGCGTATCAACACGTTCCAGCACATCATGCGCTAAGAAATAAGCAACATGCTGAATACGTAATTCGTTCCAATCAAAAGTAGGACCAAAAGCATTACGAATAAATGTGCGGAACAGGTTCATCGTCTCATCGTATTTTTTCATTGTTAGCTCAGATTTTCCTGCTGTCATTTCCTCTACGAAAGAAGCTATGTCAGCCAGCACTTCTGGGCGAACCGTAAAAATGCTCTCCGGTAAACCTTCGATTAACGGACGATCCAACAGATTAGCAATATGATGCAAATGATTCGGCATGGACAGTTTGGTCTTTAGCACTTCAATATTCATAAAGCGCGCAATGCCTTGTCCCATCGCTTCCTCATGCTCTAGCTTGTCTAAGATTTGAGTAAGGGCACTTTTTAACTCTTGTTTATCAGAAGCGGCTACCAGCAATGGCGGTACATCCTGTAGCTCCATCTGAGACGTCTGCAACCACTTCTCTGTAAAGTAACTCTGAACTGCCCATTGTAATACTTTAGGCGGTAATGTAGGCGCACTTGTAATGAATAATGTACCCTTCGCCAGCTTTGTTCCTGTCGAGGTTAATCCATTAATTGCTATCTCTTCAGTTGGGGTACCTAGTTTAAGCGCATCACTTGCCTGTTCAACTCCTGGTTTATAGCCTTCAATCGTTAGTCGATTTTGTTCTAAAATCAATTCTGCTGCAATTTCATGAAGTTCCAACAAGGCACTGTCTAAAGAGCGAATCAGGAATTCATCCTTTTGCGAAGCATATACCCAAGTCTCCTGAGAAGGCTCTTGCTTTTTGGATTCAAAGGACCCGTGTGTTTTTAATAAGCGTCTGATTTCAGGAGCATGCACGCCTTCATAAACAAAGCGAACCATACTCTCTTCCTCAGGCTCCTGCTCATAGCTTACACCCTGCTCATTTAAACGCTTGTAAAGAGCTAGTGACACAGCTTCTCTACCGGAACTTTCCATATTTTTCACTATCGTTAGCAATTCATTTTTAAGCGTAGCGCTTACCATGAGACTGCCTGAGAAGATAGAATCACGATAGCCTAGCGGAATTAATCTAGCAAGCAGGAGTTGGCCTGGCTTTAGCGCAACAGATTGGGAAGAGATTAGATTGTGCTCCTGATTGGTGTACAAATCAGTAACAACAGTCATATCTTCTGTAACAGATGTAATCTCATATAGACCCAATTGAAGATGTAATAAACCTTCTTTTATATCTTGATCCATTCGTTTACCGTATTGACCGATGAAATGTTCAAGGACAGAAACACCCTCGCTTTTCACATCGAACACATACCAATTCATAAAATGGTCCATCCAGCGTGGTTGGAACAGCTCTTTTAGGGTAAGGCCCGTTTCTTGTGCAAAACGGTCTCTAGCCCTGCTTATTTCTATATCATTGACATGCTGCACCACATATTTCGTTAGACGTTCTGTCCAAGTAGCAAACTCTTTGCGGAGCTTTTGCTCGCGAGCCATGCGTACCTGAGCAATGTCCGTCACAACACCACAGCACTTTTTATATTTCTTACCGCTGCCACATGGACACAGTTCATTTCTACCGACTGACATGGGGGGTTGTTTCTCCTTTCGACCCAGCTAACCTTCAGCTAGGAATTGCCACAATCCTTCTAGTTATATCGCATTTCCCGAATTGATTGCAAGTTATTCTACCCGAATGCCTAGTAATCAATACTCATATCTGTGTATGCTTCCCATTTTTCAACAAAATGTTGTAGCTTTTTAATAAGCTTCTCAATTCTCTCACGTTCAGCAACACATTCAGATATGGCCTCTAATTGATTGGTGGAAAAAAATTGAACCACCATCTTTTCCATATGCTTTAAGCGAGCCTCATACTGCAAAATGATCTCACGGATCACATAAAATCTCTTTTCCATGCAAATGGACTCTTCTGCCTTCATTATTCTTGATCAAGTGTAGTCACAATATTTTTAATGTCGGTAACTACCTGTTCGTTTTTATGTTTTTCCTTCATCAAAATTTCAATGGCATCCATGTTACTCTCTTGGAAATGAGAAATTACCTCTTGGGACATTTCGACATTACGTTGGTCCAAAAGGGAAACTGCCTTATTTAATAGCTGTTCTACCTCTGCTAAAACGTTTTTTGTTTGGGTTGTAATCATGATTTTTTCCTCCTGTACGGCCTCTAAATTTTTTGCTTGTGGCTCGGTATGGTCAAGTGCTAGCTGATCGTTTTCGATCACAGTCTCTGCCGTAGCTACTTGTGCCTGTGCAGTTTGCATTTCATGTACAGCTTTTGCTTTATCGTCTTGGCAATTTACGTAAATGTTTTCGCCACTAACTGTAAAGCGGCCGTCCAATTCCGGTACAAACATGCTTTCTTTGATAGACAGCTTCAGCTCATTTTCCACCATGTGAAACAAAAGGCGGATAGATAGTCTGTCGATTTCCTTGCTAACCAAAAATTCATAAATGGAGTCATTAGCCAGTTTCCATTCAGCAAGATACCAGCGTTCATCTCCAACGTATTGAACAAAACGCGGGTCTTTATCCAGTATCAGCAATTTGGTGATCTGATTCCAGGAAAAATGGGTATGTTGACGCAATTCACGCATCATTTGGTCTAAATTTTTGGGAGAATGAGATTTTCTCACAAAACGATATGCCTGATCAAATAATTGATGTGGTTGGTATGTAAGCTCTAAGATCGCTTCGGTTCTGCCAACCTTTATGGGCGAATCAGTAAGCTGCATGGCTTCGGAGAGGATTTCTTCCGCGCTTTTTCCATTTGGCATAAAGTGTAATTGCTCTTCTAAGCGCGCAATGATATCAGTTCTTGGAAGTGAACGCTCCCCTGGCCGAAAAACCTTCTTGATGTAACTAGTGATGGTATATGTTGGCCTATTCATGAAACATTCTCCTTCTGCATTGCAAAGACTTTCCACAAGACGGAATAGTAACCTATATTCTACATCAAAGCAGAAAATCCTACATTTACTATTGTTTTTTTATGACTGAATGTGATTTTGTAACAGCCCAGCCATCATTGTAATCGCATACATGCTTATTCTATCTAGGTTTCAAACATTTTTTATAGCAACTTGCTTGCCTCGTAACCTTTTTCTTCCCTTAAACGTAATGGTAAATAGCCTACCCGAAAGGATTCTTCTGCTTGTGACCTTAGATAGAGATTAATTTAGTAAGGATTGGTGGTGGATTTACTACCTTTACGGTATATAATGGGGGAAGGATTTTTGTCAGAGTTTATGAACTGGAGGAAATAACCTTGGATTCTACTGTTGTACAAGCCCTCAGCTCCTTTGCTGCTTCCTATTCAGTTGTCGGCTGGATTAGCATTTTTCTAGCTAAATATGCAGAATACCTCTTTTACCTGAGCATCCCCGTTTATTGGTTTTTTGGAAATCGTAAAAACAAACGAATGATTATCCAAACAATCATTGTCTGTTGTATTTCCATGGGAATAAGCTGGGTGTTAGGACATCTCATCAATCGTGATCGACCGTTCGTTACGCTGCCATTGACACCATTGGTACCGCATGATGCGGATGCTTCTTTTCCAAGCGACCATGCGACAGCGGCACTAGCTATCGCAGCTACCTACTGGTATTATATCAAACCAAAGGGGAAACGCTTCTGGATGGTTCTTGCGGTTGGTGTATCCCTTTCCCGCGTGTTCATTGGTGTGCATTATCCAACAGACGTTTTGTCCGGTATGGTGCTTGGGATGAGTTGTGCTTATGCTATTCATAGCTTACTTCCAAGATTCCCTCGTGTAGTAGGCTTAATTGATGAGGGTATTCTTTTGTATGAAAAAATCGAGAGTGCCATCATACCGCCTAAAAAATCAGCTTCACGCAAAAGACATCACACGATTGAATAATGACCGAATAAAAAGCCCTTTTCATCACTTGAAACTTCAGCAAGTTTCCTGATAAGAAGGGCTTTTTGTTTTCCTATTTACTCTTCTGCCACAATGCTCCTAGTTTCAAGGACATTGCCACATTGCGCGCTGTCCGCTCCATATTTTGGGTTCCTTCTTGCAAAATCTCTTCCAAGGGAGCTAAATGAGGAATAATCGGGAATAAAAGATCAATTCCATGCTCGTGTACAATCTTACTCTCCTCAGTCACACAACCCGCAATGCCGATTACTGGAACATTGTAGAGCTTAGCCGTCTTGGCTACACCAATCGGAGTTTTTCCATGAATGGTCTGGAAATCTACGCGCCCTTCCCCTGTGATCACAAAGTCAGCATCCTGTACATGTTTACTTAACTCAGTTGCCTCTATTACAATTTGAATCCCGCGTTTTAATTCACATTGAAAGAAAGCTAGCACACCTGCTCCTAGACCACCTGCAGCCCCAGCTCCCTCAATTTTATCAACATCCTTATCGAGGTATTCTTTTAATTTCTTCGCATAATGGGCTAAATTTTGATCGAGCAGAGCTACTTGCTCAGTCGTCGCTCCTTTTTGCGGTCCAAATACAGCAGAAGCTCCTTTTGGTCCTGTCAAAGGATTATCGACGTCACAAGCCACCTCAAAGGTTACCTGCTGGATGCGTGGGTCCAGTGAGCTAATGTCGATTTCAACAAGCTTATGAAGCTCTCCGCCACCATCGCCAAGCTCCTCGCCATTCTGATCTAGCAGCCTTACACCGAGCGCCTGCGCTACACCAGCACCACCATCATTCGTTGCGCTTCCCCCTAGACCTAATATGATATGTGTGACACCTGAGTCCAAGGCATGGAGAATTAATTCCCCAGTACCTCGCGTAGTTGTAATAAGCGGATTTCTCTCTTCGCGCGGTACCAGATGCAGGCCTGAAGCTGCTGCCATTTCAATAACCGCCGTTTTTTTATCGCCTAATAATCCATAGAATGCTTCTACAGGCTGTCCAATTGGGCCCGTAACTTGGCAAGTAACGATCTCTCCACCCGTAGCATCCACCAGCGATTGAACCGTTCCTTCACCACCATCTGCCATCGGTATCAAAACACATTCAGCGCTAGGGAAGACTTCTTTTATTCCTTTTTCAATTGCCTCTGCTGCCTGCATAGCCGTTACACTTTCTTTAAAAGAATCCGGTGCAATCACGAATTTCATCGTTGTCTCTCCTCTCGCGTGCTGTACTAGCTATTTTCATACCATAATTTGAAAAATACCGAATAACAGAGTAGAAATGATAGCAAGTACAAAGCCAATCACTGTCTCATAAGGAATTAAGCGTAGCCGTTCTTTCATTGCCATGTTAATGCTACCACCCGTAGCGTGGAAAAAGCTTCCGTGCGGCATATGATCAAACACAGTCGCACCCGCATGTATCATTGCCGCCGCCGCTAGTGAGCTTACACCAAGTTCAACGATTGTACTACCAAATACAGAGCTTGCTACCACCGTACCAGCTGTTGTAGAGGCTGTAGCCAATGACATTAACGCACCGCTAATCGGGGCCAACAGGTACGCTGGAAGACCAGAAGCAGTCAAGGCAGAAATAATGACACCTTTTAGTTCTGAATTGGCGATAATTCCGGCAAGTGTTCCCGTTCCAATCAGCATAATAGCTACACCTGACATCTTACCTAACCCATATATGGCATACTGATTCACTTTTTTTACGCGTCCCATAGCAATTGCTCCTACAAGCCCCCCCAAAGGCAAAGCAATTAACGGATCAATATTGATATCAAATAGAGGTCGCAAAGCCAGTAAAACAATGGCTGTAAGCGGTGCTAACATTGCCGTTCCAAAGCTTGGAAGCTTACTTCTATCAATTTCACTACTTTCGTTCGCCGCTACTTTGCTTCCTTTTTGCGACAGTCTTTTGGCAATCATGTAGGTTACAGCCACTCCAATGAGAGCAGGAATAATTCCTGCTGCCATCACAGAAGTCAATGGTACGTGGAATGTGTCGGCCGCCGCGATAGTATTGGGGTTCGGCGACATGATATTACCAGCTTTTCCCCCTCCAATCATCGCAAGCAAAATACCCATCTTCGATATATCAGCTCGCTGCGCGATCGCCAACGCAATCGGAGCTACGGTAATTACTGCTACGTCAATAAAGACACCCACCGCTGTCAGAATCATCGTTGCAATGGCAAGGGCTAGCAACGCTCTTGTTTCGCCTACTTTTTTTACAATAGTCTCAGCGATTGTGGATGCTGCTCCCGATTCAATTAGTACCCCAGCCAAAACACCTGCTGCGAGGATACGTAAGACAGCCGGTATAACACCCTTGGTTCCCTCAATCATAAGGGTAACGGTATCCGGTAAATTAACTCCGCCGATGACACCACCAATCAAGGCACCAGCAATCATTCCATAAGCAGGCGGCACTTTACGCAAAATAAGAACGATGGCTACAATCAACGCCGCTAATGCCCCAAAAACGCTTACGGTTACATCCATGTGTGACTCCTCCTTCTGACTTCAGCTCTATTTGTATGCTTTCTATATCTCGTCTATATCATAGCGCTTTCATGTAAGCGGATTCATCAGCCACAAAAACAAAACTCCCGCCTGACGGACAGGGAGTTTTTGTTCATTTGCACAATAGGCTCCTTTCGATTGGTAGAATTGGAATTTGTTCCTTTTTTATGTTTGTTTATTTTTAAGCTTATAGAGCCACATAGCAAATTGTAATGATAGGAAGTCACTGATTCTTTTGGGGTCCTTTCCTGTGATGTCATAAATGCGTTGCAGTCGGTATCTAAGCGTATTACGGTGAATGACAAGCCGTTTTGCAATCCGATGCAGTTCTCCCTCTTCCTCCATATAAACGTGAAGAGTTTGCTGAAGCTCTCCACTTTTATCCTGTGTGATGAGATTTTTATACACCTTGATCAACTCTTCTGATTTCCAAGATTCCTGTACGGAGACCATCAGCGTTTCATTTAAAAAATCATCATAGTAATAAACGGTTAATTCTGGAGCCATCGCTTTACCAGCTACTAATGTATCCCGAGCAGACTCATAGCAATAGCGTAGCCCCTCTACACCTGAAAAAGCTTTTCCAACTGATATTTTAATAGGCGTAATGAGTTGATTTTTTAGCAATTGTAATATTTGCTCAACACCTTCACAAATCGCTTCCTTATCCCGATAATGGCGTGATTCCTTTACTAAAACAATCTGTTTTGAATTCTTAATGGCCATCATTTCAATGGTATCACGCAGCTCCAATAAGCCAACCATTTGACGTAAAGTCGTGTAGGCACTATCGTCAGAAATCCCGGTATCCACTAATTCAATGACAACCGCCACTCTCTTAATGGATAGATCGATTTGCAGCCGCCTTGCCTGTTCCTTCCATAAAAAACGATCCTGATGGTCTGAATGTATGATGGACAACAAAAAATCTTCCCGTAATCGTTTATCCAGCTTGGCCTGCTCTAGTAAGTAGGATTGCTCCAGAAACATCTCTGCTGTCATTTTGACAAGCTCTCCATACTTCGTCACCTCACGTGGATCACCGGTAATACCAATCACGCCCACTATTTCATTTTGGAATTGGATAACTAAATTAGTTCCAGCCTGAACACCAACCAGACGCCTTACATCTTCCGGATACACCTCAAAGCGGCCTCGTCGCTCTATAGCAATAACCGCGCCTTCATGTTTTTGATGTAATCTATTTTTATCTCCAGAGGCAATAATGTAACCTCGCTCATCCATTACATTTACGTTATAACCAATGACCTTCATCATCCGAGTAACAATATCCTGCGCGAGTTCTTGTGTGACTTGCAACACTCTGGCCACTTCCTTACCTGATCGATGTTTTTTTGCTCCATTATTATCTTATAAAAGCAGACTAGTAGCAAAAAACCACCGGCTAAGGCTCTCGCCTCTTTCGATGGTTTTTTAAACATATCTACATAATATTAAGCAAAGAAGAAATAACGTAGATACACATATATGTGAGATATGATCAACGTAATAATCGTGATCGGGAAAGCAACCTTGAAAAACATCCCAAAGCTAATTGGGTATTTCTCTTTCGAAGCCATTCCTACAACAATGACGTTAGCACTAGCTCCGATGATCGTACCGTTCCCCCCTAAGCAAGCGCCAAGGGCCAGACTCCACCATAGCGGCTCCAAATTCGTAATTCCAAGGCTTCCCATCTCTTTAATCATAGGGATCATTGTCGCTACGAATGGAATGTTATCAACAAAGGCAGATGCAATTCCACTCATCCACAGTATGATAATAGATGTTTTCAATGTATCGCCCTGTGTAAATTCGATTGCTTTTTCAGCTAGGGAAGCTATAACACCTGTGTTTACCAGACCAGATACCAATATGAACAATCCGGCAAAGAAGAAGATTGTATTCCATTCTACTTTCAGCAAAGCTTCCTCTAGATAATGCTCTCCTGTTAAAAGGAGTAATAAGAACGCGCCCACTAATGCAATCGTGGCAGATTCTAGATGAAATACACCATGCAAGCCAAAGCCAATAATCGTTAAGGCAAGCACTGTTAATGATTTTTTTAATAAAGTAGGATTCGTTAGCTCCTGTTTTTCATCTAGTAGCATCAGTTTTTGCTGTAATTCTGGAGTTGTTTGTAATCCTTTTCGATAAACGAGTAACAAATAAATAATGACAACGACTAAAATAATAGCGATGACTGGAGCCATGTGTATGAGGAAAGCCATAAAGGTCAATTCCGGTACAGCGCTCCCAATCATGATATTTGGCGGATCACCAATCAGTGTCGCGGCTCCCCCTACATTCGAGCAAATGATCTCACTAATCAGATAAGGAATCGGGTTTACATTCAACTGACGTGCAATACTAAATGTGATAGGCACCATGAGTAGAACGGTTGTTACGTTATCCAGCAAAGCTGATGCCAGAGCTGTAATTAAGCTTAATGCAATCAGGATTTTAACCGGATCGCCCTTTACCGCTTTAGCGGCTTTAATGGCTACGAAGGTGAATACACCAGTTTGTGCTGTTATGCTCACGATGATCATCATTCCGATTAATAAGCCTAATGTATTAAAATCAATATGATGAATTCCTTCCTCCTGGGTAACGATACCCGTGAGGATCATGAGCAATCCCCCTGCCATCGCAACAATTGTACGGTGCAGTTTTTCACTGATAATAAAAGCGTAGGTAATGAGAAAAATCGCAATTGCTAATAATGCTTGATTATCCACTTGATAACCTCTCTTTCTTTCCCCTGAAGTTTATTTTGTTATATTATCCAAAAGTTGGATGTAAAAAACGACAAAAAGAGCCCATCAAATGACAGGCTCCTCCATAACACATTCGTATCAAGTTATATCCTATAGAATAACGGGATTTTGATCATTTGTAAAGTAATTTATCACCAAGAATGAATAGGCCCCTTCAGCTTGATCTGACCCGTGAGCGTTACATCATAGCCCCCGATAGCCTGTAGTTCTTGTTTAAAAGCTTCACTTTGTAGCAATTTCAGGAGACTGTTTATCCAATAATGATTTTGTTCCGTAACCAGCATAACTAGATCATAGTGCTCTTGAATTAAAGGAATAAACTCCACGTCTACAATTCTTGCAGCTTTTTCAATGCCAATCCCTACATCTGCGGCTCCCCTCGCGACTGCCGTTGCGACTGCTAAATGACTATGCTCTACATGATTAAAATACCCAGATAGTCTGGCTGGATCAATCTGATGAAGACGCAGTTGCTCATCTAATAAAACCCTTGTTCCAGAACCAACCTCTCGATTGACTATTCTGACTCCTGACTTTTGTAAATCAGACCACGCCCGTAGCTGTAAGGGATTACCCTTTGCTACATATAGACCTGCTTGGCGAGCCATCATATGAACAATCAGATATGGTCGACCTGTTAATACGCGCTGTACATAAGGCAAATTGTAGGTCCCGCTGTCACCGTCAAAAAGATGTGTACTTACAATCTGCGCTTCTCCTCGATAAAGAGAGACCAAGCTATTTAAGCTTCCTTGGTAGGAACGAAGCGCTCTTATACTGCCTGTTTGCTTTTCTAGCTGAGAGGCTAACAAATCTAGTGCCATGTCCTGTCCACTAATAATAATGGATTGAATCCCACCAGACGATGGTTTATCTGCTGCGATAGGTTTTCCTACTTGTGAAAAGGAGGTGGTGTTAGCAGCTTTTTTCGATTTTGTTTTTAGCTTGTAGGATTCCAGATCGCTTGCATCTACTCGCATCTGTCTACCAACACGATAAGCAGACAGCTCTCCCTTTTTTATGAGGTCATATACTGTCAGCTTGGATACTCGCAAAATATTAGCAACCTCTTCAGTCGTATAGGAGATGTTTTGCGTCATTGATAGCCTCCTTTTCAAGTATTAAATCTTTACTAGTAAAAATATCTTATCATAACTAGGAATCCAAGCTATAATGTTCTTAATTAGTTATATCTAAATATAACTAATTATAACTACTTATATCGAAGGAGAGTCTTTCATGTTAACATCACGCAAGAAAAAACGCTTCCTGAGCAGTTTGGTCAGCTTCTCCTTATTACTTGCTACTGTAGGCTGTTCTACTCCGGCTCCATCAGCCACTCAACCTACTGGTGATTCGAAATCCCCGCAAACCAAAACAGAAATCTTTGTGTCTGCTGCAGCAAGCATGACCGATGTGCTACAAGATGTAAAAAAAGAGTATGAAACCAAGCATCCTGAAATTACATTGACTTATAACTTCGGTGGTTCAGGTAAACTTGCCAAGCAAATTGAACAGGGAGCCCCAAGCGATCTCTTCATCTCCGCTAGTTCCAAGGATATGAAGACGTTAAAGGATAAAAGCCTGATCATCGAGGATTCCCAAACTGAATTAGTTACGAATGAAATGGTATTAATTGCTCCTAAAGAAAGTACCATCTCCATTGATTCATTTGAGAAAATAACACCCGAAACAGGTAAGCAGTTTGCGATTGGTGAACCAAGCTCTGTCCCAGTCGGTCGTTACACAGAGGAAGCCTTGACAAAATTAGGTCTGTGGGAAAAAATGAAGCCGAACATGGTGTATGCAAAAGATGTTCGTCAAGTTCTAACCTACGTTGAGTCAGGTAATGCTGAGTTGGGTGTCGTATATAAAAGCGATGCACTTACATCTGATAAGATCAAAATCCTAGCAACTGCCAAGCAAGATTGGCATAGCCCTATTGTCTACCCGGCCTCCTTGGTAAAAGCTACACAGCATCAAAAGGAAGCTCAAGAATTTTTAACATTCCTAACCACTGATTTTTCGAAGGCTGCCTTTGAGAAATACGGTTTTCATCCTGTAAAATAAGCGATTTTCAAGCTTACATATGGGCAAAGCAAATTAAAGTGAGGGTACTTTTTTATGCCTGACATCTCTTATTCCCCGCTCTACCTGTCATTGAAGGTAGCGGGGATTTCGACTATTGTTGTATTTATCAGTGGATTATTTATCGCCTATTGGTTCTCGCGTCGTCAATTTTTTGGCAAAAGCATTCTCGAAGCATTGTTTCTATTGCCTCTCGTGCTTCCTCCCACTGTCGTAGGCTTTGGTCTGCTTCTACTGTTTGGTAAAAACGGGTTAATCGGAAAATTTTTATTGGAGGCTTTTCAATTTCAAATTGTATTTACTTGGGTAGGAGCGGTGATCGCTTCTGCTGTTGTCTCGTTTCCCCTGATGTATCAGGCCGCCCATGCCGCCTTTCAAAATATGAATCGGCGCTATGAGCAAGCCGCTATTATGCTTGGTGCTTCTACTTGGAGGGTCTTTTGGACTGTCACGTTTCCGTTATGCTGGCCCGGGCTTTTGGCTGGACTTGTCCTTTCCTTTGCCAGAGCGCTTGGTGAATTCGGAGCAACACTCATGCTAGCTGGTAATATTCCTGGGAAAACAGAAACACTTCCGATCGCCATCTATTTTGCCGTGGAGGGTGGACGTATGGAGATCGCGGCCTTTTGGGTCGCTATTATCGTTGCCATAGGCTTTAGTACCATACTCTGGCTTAACTGGTGGAGTAAACATACATTAAATCGTCATACGCAGTTTAAAGATTAAAAAAGTCACTTTACGTAGATGAGGTATTTCCATGCTACAGGTTCAGATCATGAAACAACGTACGCATTTCGCATTAGAAGTATCATTTACTGTTCATAACGAAATTGTTGTCCTGTTTGGCCCATCTGGTTCAGGTAAAACCAGCATTCTGGAATGTATCGCTGGATTGCTCACACCGGATGCGGCTCTAATTTCATTACATGGACAAGAACTATGCACTCCGGTAAGTAGCGTTCCTCCCCAGAAACGAAATATCGGCTATGTCTTTCAAGACTATGCCTTGTTTCCTCACATGACTGTTGAAAAAAATATTTTATACGGGATTGATTCAAAAAAACAGGCTGTAGACAAAGCCTTCCTAGAGCAAATCTGCGAAACGCTCGGGATTCGTCATCTGCGGAAAAGCTTTCCTACTAATATCTCAGGCGGAGAAAAGCAACGGGTAGCATTGGCCCGCGCTCTAGCAGTCAAACCAGATTTATTGCTTTTAGATGAGCCTCTCTCAGCCCTAGATCCTGCAACAAGAGCAGAGTGTCAGGACGAATTGCTTCGCCTGCATCAGCTCTGGAATATTCCCGTCTTATTAGTCACACATGATGAGGCAGAAGCGTACAAGCTGGGAAATAGAATCTTACGCTTACGTTCAGGAAGGATAGAAGAGGAGGTATTGCTTCAACCTCCCGTATCCGCTACTCGTCAAAAAAGCTGAGGTAGGAACCCGCCTACATCAGCTTTTTTAATAAACAGACACATTTAATTGGAGAATTGCTTAAAAGCCTCTCCACACCTTCCGTTTTAACACAGGTGCATAATGCCATTCTTCCTCTTCTGACATCTCCTGTAGGGTATTGCCTAGCGCGTTCATTTTACTGTCAATTTGATCAAGATAGTGGAAAATAACAGCAGTAGGTGTCTTACCTGACACAGCGCTTCCCCATCCCATTTCCAAATCGCCATGATGACTTAAAATGCAATGCTTCAGATGCAATACTTCACTATCATCTAATGGAATAGCTAAGTCTATACATGCTTTCGTCACCATTTCTACTCCCATGACCAAATGACCAATCAACTGTCCTGGAGTGGTATATTCTGGGGCTACCGGATCAGATAACTCATACAGCTTGCCAATATCGTGCAAGATGCAGGTGGTCAGCAGCACATCACGGTCTACCTGTGGATATAGCGGCAGCAAGCGTTTACCCAAATCTAATAAAGAGACTACATGTTCTAATAAGCCTGAATAATAATGATGATGCATTCGAACGCCCGCAGGAAAAGAGCGCATCCGTTCATACACATCTTCCTTCCCGATCAGATGTGAGATAATCGCTCTCAATGTAGGGCTTTGAATATCTGATATATGACTCTCCAGCCGTCCCCATAATTCATCTACAGCATATTTGGAGGTAGGGACTAGCGATTCCATTACAACCTCGTCCGCAGGAGTAGCGTGACGTACACGTTGAATGACTAATTGCTTTTTACCGCGATACATTTGTACCTGTGCATCAATTTTAATAATCGATTTTACTTGAAGATTTTCTTTAAGCTCATCGGTAACATCCCAAATCTTTGCAGGCAAGCTACCAGATCTGTCACCAATCTCTAGATTCATATATTCGCTCTGGTTACTAGCAACGCCAATCTCTCTACTTTTAACGAGACAAAAGGCGATTACGCGTTCTCCCTCCACATAATCAGCCAAAAATTTCATACCTAATTCCCCTTTGTTTTGTGGAATAGTAGGGCATCAATCCTCTTCAGGATATGAGTCCCTACTAATTCATCCGCTTTCGAAATAACATCCGTAATCACCTGTAGCAGGTTTTCTTTCCCGTTCCAATGCTCCTGGACGATGACCTGCTCCGTGTTGCTAAGAATCTTGTGTAAGGCATATACCGCTAGCACTATATCATCTAAATAACCAATAGGGCCTATCAAAGCCTCAGGAATTAAGTCTACAGGCGAAATAAAGTAAGCAACGGCAAGCGCTGCTATAGCCTTCGCTCCCGTAGCCACTCGCTTGTCCACCAGCAATCTGGCCAAAAGCACAAATAGATCAGGAGCAAGTAAAAGATATGGAGTAGAACCCTCCGGCATACCTTTGCTACGAATGAACTTCTCCACTTTTTCTCTTAGCTTATCATAAAATCGCTGATGATTTTTTGGTATCAGTATAATTTGCTCCTCATTCATTTGGTTTTCCTCCTGCTCTTTTTTTCCGAACGCGTTGATACACATATGCCCCAAGAACCACTGCGATAAAGATAAGGAGAATCCAAATGGTCACTTTTTTAATAGCCAATTGAAAGACTCTCTCCCAGCTCTCACCTAAGATGAAGCCCAAGCTAACAAACAAAGCAGTCCAAAAAGCCCCTCCTGCATAGGCTAAAATAGCAAAAGTACGAAAACGCAGCTCTGTGATACCCGCAAAATAAGCGGTATATTGACGAATCCCTGGCAAAAAATAGCCAATGGGAATGGCCCACTTCCCAAAACGTTGAAACCATTCTTCCGTTTTTTTATACATTCGATACCCTTTTTCGAAACGCTTCAAGTATTTTTCTATAAAAGGATGCCCCAATTTAAATCCAATCCAATAAGCTGCTGTCATCGCACTTATGGAGCCTAGATAGCAGACTAAAAAGGTTGGTAGGAAATGCAGATCTCCCCTAGATACCAAAAACCCCGAAAACACCAAAAGCGTCTCCTCAGGAACAGGCAAGCCAATCAAGCCAAAAAAGAATAGTCCATAGAGAGCAAAGTATCCATATTGTGAGATATATCCGCCAAAATGATTAATAAATTCATTCATTCAGGTCTTCCCTTTCCTTTCTCTATATATCGTGCCAAATCTTAGCAAGTAAGTTCAAGTTATCTTTTCTACCCAATATGACGTCCTTGACCACTATTGGTTGCATACTAATGCTCAGCCTGCCTTGTTCTTATTGGGCTCTCATAAAAAAGAAAGGAACCACGCTCCTTGATGCGCTGGTTCCTTTTCTGAGTTTATTCCGCTTGTTGGTCGCGAGCAAATGCATTACGTTCACGGAGAACTACCATAATTTCGCTAACCGTATGTTTGTCATAAATCATCGCCATGACATGTTCAACGTCTTCTTTTTCTAAACCGGTCGCGATTAGACTTTCTTTTAAAAGTACGTCGTTATTGCGACGGAAATAGGATTGCAACGTTCGCAATACACGCCCTTCAAAATGCGTCTTTAACAATAGTTCAGTCGTTGACATTACCTTCCACCTCATCCTACAGTATAGAAACTATTATCTCCCAAACTGCCCAAGGAATCAACCTTCTGTCCATAACCTTATGTATTGCCAGCTTTAAAGGATATATATACTTCTCTTTAAACCCAAAAGAGGCCACATAATTTCTTGTGCCTCTTTTGCATGTCATTATTTGGTTGTATCCGATGGACATGTTGTCAGCATCTCTTCTAACACCTGAACATCATTTTCTAAACCACGAATATCTTCCTCTAGCATTTTAAGCAAATGCTTTTTATCCCGAAGCATTTTTCGTGTTTGATCTAGGCGCTCTTGCATATCAAAAACACCGATATACACTATCGTTTCCCTCCCTATGTAAGATCCAACGAACCACCTTACATCATATGCAACGACAGCATATTGTTTCCATTTTCTTTGCCATCAGGACTGATATTTTTCTAATTCCGCACGCAGCCGTTTTATTTCTTGACGCATTGCGGCTTTTTCCAATCGTTCCATTTCCTGATCTAAACCTTTATCATAGTTTGCTTTTTCATAGAAAGGTTCTTGGTGAAATCCTGATGCAAATTCAGGCTGTGGACGCTGATAGCGTGCCTGCTCCCACATGGGCTCCTTGGGCATGATGAAAGCGAGCAAGAAGTACAGCAATAGTGGTACCCCTGTAAAAAAGGTGACAACAGCGGTTACCAAACGAAGCAATGTCGCATCAATTCCTAGATAAGCAGCGAAACCGCCACAAACCCCAAAGATTTTTTTATCAGATTGGGACCGATAGATACGATTCATAATAGGCGCATCCCCTCTCAATATATATACCTGTTCTTGATAATACTAGGATATCGAAATCAGCTTTTGTTCAAAACTGGCTGGAGTGGGATTTTTCCTCCGTCTACAGGCGGAGACAGGCTTGCATAAAAAGAATCAGGTTGCTCACGCTATTGAGGAGGTGATCAATGTGAGTAAGAGAAAAGCGATAACCGTATTGCTTATCAGTACGTTAGGATTGTTGTCTATAGCTGGTTGTAATAGGAGCCATACAAGTCAAATTCAAGGTGTACCGACTAGCATTAAATCTAATCCGCATGTCTATTTTTTACAAAGCCATCCACAAACAGCAACAAATCAAAATAACTTTACACCGTATGGAATGCCGGTTAATTCAGGAAGTGGCACAGATTATGATCTGATTGTCAGACCTGAATCCGTGTCCGATTACGGAGGTCTGTTTGGGACAAAACAATTCATTTTGACGAATAATTCAAATTCACCCTATCAAAAATAACAGCAGGCTTTAGAAAAAACGGTGCGTAAGGGTGTTTTAATAAGCCATATATGGGTACAAATAAATTAGTATTTTTTGTTCAAACAAAAAACGCTAAGGACTCCCTCAGCGCTACACTTGTTTTGGCGTATTATTCTTCCTCTTTAGGTATGAAAGTAAATATCTCACCTGTTTCAAAGGAACGGATCAATTTTTCTAACCACTTATAATAAGACAGCGCATGCTGCATTTTAAGCATGTCACCCTTAATTAAATTGTAGGCTTGAGGATTATCTCCGTACTTATCTAACAGAACTTGTAGTTCTCTGAGGGACTTGTGCAAATGATGCACATTGCTTTCCATTGATTTGCGCCAACGTATCGAAAAGTAATCACCCAGATTTTGATGCCAATCTGGTTCCGTTTCATAAAGATCTTTACGAGAACCTTTGCTCCAAACTTTGTTGACCATTTTCAGATCAATCAGGGTGCGCATTCCAGTGCTCATACTGGTTTTGCTCATCCCCATTTGCTTGCCCATTTCGTCAAGAGTAACTGGCCCTTGCGAAAAGTACATCATGCCATACAAATGACCAACAGATTGGGTCACTCCAAATAAATCCATGTTTTTACCAACCGTTTCAATCATACGATGGCGCGTTTTTTGAACGGCAACCTGAAGCTCTTCAGGAAGTCCTTCAAATTCATCCATTGTTGCTTACCTCCTAGGACAGGTCAAACTTCATCTTTCATTATATCGATTTTATTGTAGGAGGCAACCATACCCTAGTAAAGGACTGGGTATAGGTGAAATTTTACGAAAAATGGAGTATACTGTACATAAAGTGCGTAAAGTTTTTTCTGTACGTACTTGATCAAGTTATTTCCTGTTTGCTCTTGTTCATACATTTTTCATACACTTACCGGAGCGTTTCGTTACAAAATTGAACGTTTTCTCTGGGAGCAAAAGAAAGAAATTACCAGAAGAAGGGAGTGTCTTCATGCCAATTATTGAAGTCAAAAATTTAACAAAAGTATTTGGCCGTGATCCAAAAAAAGCCATCCCCCTGCTCAAAGAGGGCTGGACAAAAGAAAAAATCTTCAAAGAGACAAAAATGACGGTTGGGGTAAATCAAGCTTCTTTTTCGATAGAGGCCGGAGAAATATTCGTTATAATGGGGCTGTCGGGTAGCGGTAAATCCACATTAGTGCGACTATTGAATCGTCTAATTGAGCCGACAGATGGCCATGTGTTTATTAATGGAAAGGACATCGTATCCTTAAATCAAGAAGATCTTCGCGAAGTTCGACGTAAAAATATTACAATGGTTTTCCAAAAATTTGCTCTCTTTCCACATCGTACAGTTTTAGAAAATGTAGAGTATGGTTTAGAAGTATCGGGAATACCTAAAGCAAAAAGACAAGAACAAGCAATGAAATCGCTTGAATTGGTTGGTTTAAAAGGCTGGGAAAACTCCTTACCTGATCAGCTTAGCGGCGGTATGCAGCAACGTGTCGGTCTTGCTCGCGGTTTAGCCAATGATCCTGATGTTTTGTTGATGGACGAAGCGTTTAGTGCTCTTGATCCTTTGATACGCAAAGAGATGCAAGATGAGCTCTTAGAATTACAAACAAAAATGAAAAAAACCATTATTTTTATCACGCATGATTTGGATGAAGCATTACGGATTGGTGACCGTATTGCCTTAATGAAGGATGGAAATGTCGTCCAGGTTGGAACACCGGAAGAAATTTTGACCAACCCGGCTAATAAATATGTAGAACGCTTTGTAGAGGACGTTGACCTGTCCAAGGTACTTACAGCTACTCAAGTTATGAAACGCCCTGAAACGATTACCTTGGAACGCGGACCGCGTGTTGCTTTGCAATTTATGCAAGAACGCGGGGTATCGACTTTATATGTAGTAGACACTCACAAACGTTTACTTGGGGCCATTACTGCTGATGATGCCGTTCAGGCAGTTAAAGAGGGGAAAAAGCTGGCAGATATTCTAATAAAGGAAGAGGTTCCTACTGTCTCCCCCGATACAGTGCTCAATGAACTATTTGATATCGTAAGCTCTACCCGAGTCCCTGTAGCAGTAGTAGATGGGGGAAATCGCTTGCAGGGAATTATCATCCGCGGAGCCGTACTAGCCGCACTCTCCGGCAACACAGAAGGCGGTGAAACAGTATAATGAATATGTTTAAAATTCCTTTAGGTTCATGGATTGAATCATTAGAAGCGTGGTTTGATGCTTCCTTTGGTCCTTTATTTGCAGTAATTAGTGCTATTATCGGCGGGTTGGTTAGCGGTTTTGAGTGGCTATTTATGAATATTCCTGCTCTGCTCTTTATCGTGTTGTTCTCCCTGATCATTTATTTTGTAGCACGCTGGAGAATGGCTCTCTTTTCTTTATTGGGCTTACTCCTCATATACAACCTTGGCTATTGGCCACAAACAATGATGACGTTAGCCCAGGTCCTAACGGCGGCCATGATTTCCATTCTTCTTGGGGTGCCGATTGGGATTTGGTGCGCAAAGAAAAATACGGCTCAAAGCATTGTCACACCCATTTTAGATTTCATGCAGACCATGCCAGCATTCGTATATCTGCTGCCAGCGGTTACGTTCTTCTCACTCGGCGTAGTACCTGGTGTTATTGCTTCTGTTATCTTTGCGATTCCTCCAACTATTCGACTAACAAATTTAGGGATTCGACAAGTACCTGAGGATTTAGTAGAGGCAGCAGATGCATTTGGTTCCACACCGATGCAGAAATTAATCAAGCTGCAATTGCCATTAGCCATCCCTTCCATTATGGCTGGGATTAATCAGACGATTATGCTATCGCTGTCGATGGTTGTTATTTCATCCATGATTGGGGCACAAGGCTTAGGTTCAGATGTTTACCGTGCCGTTACGCAAACAAAAACCGGCGTAGGCTTTGAAGCCGGGATTGCTGTTGTTATTCTAGCGATTATTTTGGATCGATTTACCCAAACGCTCATTAAAGGACAAGAGAAGAAATCTGCAAAGCCTGCGATAAAATATCGTAGACCTTTCATTTTAGCCTCAATCGCCATTTTAATTATTTCTAGTATCGTAAATGGTGTTGCTGGTAATGGTGGCACTGCCAAAAACATTACCCTTTCCTATGTAGCATGGGATTCTGAAATTGCTAGTACGCATGTAGTAAAACAAGTGTTAGAACAAAAGTTAGGTTATCAGGTTAATATGTTACAGGTCGAAGCAGGTCCAATGTGGACAGGCGTTGCGACCAAGAGCGCTGATGCCCTTGTTGCTGCTTGGCTACCGAAAACGCATGCTAGCTTCTACGCTAAAAACAAAGATCAAGTAGAAGACCTAGGGGCAAATTTAGAAGGTACACGACTTGGTTTGGTTGTTCCAGAATATATGAATATCACGTCTATTGATGACTTAAGACGTTCTGATATAAAAGATGCTACGAAAGCAACAATTATTGGGATTGAGCCCGGAGCTGGTCTGATGTCAGCAGCTACTAAAATGCTACAGGATTATCATCTAACAGACTGGACTTTGATGGAGGCTTCATCCGCGGCAATGGCTACTGAGCTACAAAAAGCGTACAGCCAGCAAAAGCCAATTGTTGTTACAGGCTGGACACCACATTGGATGTTCGCCAAAATGAAATTAAAGTATCTTGACGATCCTCAAAAATCATTTGGAGAAGACGAACAAATCCACACGATCGTCCGCTTAGGATTGCAAGAGGACTTACCGGATGCTTATCAATTCCTGCGCCAGTTTAAATGGACTCCAGAAGATATGGCGCAAGTAATGGTTCGTATTCAGGAAGGCGTCGAGCCCGATGATGCTGCCAAGGAATGGGTTGACGCTCACCCAGAAATAGTAGAAAAATGGCTAGCAGGCATTGAACTCAAATAATACAAAAGGCATCCTCACTTCAGAGGGTGCCTTTTTCCTATTTATCAATATTTTTTAGGATCGTATACAGGTCGAGGATGATCAAACAATTCGCCTAACGTGGCGTACGTATGTCCAGCTAAACGGCTGACAGGAGCAAATTTTTCAGCATCAATTTTTCCGTTAAAGTACATAGAATCATCTATATGCACATGTACAACCTCGCCAATGATTAAATCGGAAGCGGCAGGCTCACCTAATGTAACAATCTGATGTAGCTTGCATTCAAAATGAATGCGAGATAACGCTAACCTTGGTACTTTGATTGCTTGAGAAGGAGTCAGATCAAGTCCTAGCGCCTCTACCTCGCTTTGATCCGCTGGAAAGTCGGCTGAGGTTTCATTTACCAACGCAACATTATGCACATCTACTGTGTTCACGACAAATTCCTTTGTTTCCGAGATATTCCGAGCTGTATCCTTCATCACCTGCCCTGGTTTTCGCGAAACCGCTATGGAAATCATCATCGGGTCAATGCAAGCAACATTAAAATAACTAAATGGGGCTGCATTTACCACACCTGCTGGATTATGCGATGTAACCCAGGCAATCGGACGCGGAATGATGCCACCTATCAGTAATTTATATTTTTCCTGTCTCTCTAACTCGCTTATTCGTAGCTCCACACGCCATGCCTCCTTTTTCCCCTATTTCTTTACAGGTAGCCAGCTATACATATAAGCTGTATCTTCTAGTGCGAGCGCCTGCCTTGTTGCCTTTAACGGACGGAAAGTATCTAGCATGACCGCTAATTCCTTCGTCTCTTTTTTACCAATGCTTGCCTCGATCTTACCTGGATGCGGTCCATGTGGAATACCCATAGGGTGCAGAGTTATGGAGCCTTCTACCACACCTTTGCGACTCATAAAGTTGCCATCCACATAATACAGAACTTCATCGCTCTCTACGTTACTGTGGTAATACGGTGCTGGAATAGCCTCCGGATGATAGTCATATAAACGGGGGACAAAGGAACAAATCACAAAATTCTGACCAGCGAATGTCTGATGAACTGGAGGTGGCTGATGCACGCGGCCCGTTATCGGTTCAAAATCATGAATACTCAGCGCATAGGGGAATAAATAGCCATCCCATCCAACCACATCAAACGGATGAAAATCAAATGTATAGCTATATAATGTGTGATTTTGTTTGACTCGAACTTCAAAGCTCCCTTCCTCCACATGTGTTTCCAATCGTTCCGGCACTCGTATATCCCGCTCGCAAAATGGCGAATGTTCCAACAATTGACCGTGCTCGTTTCGATAACGCTTAGGCGGAACAATTTCATTTTGAGACTCAATCACAAGAAAACGCGTATCCTCCGTTGAGGGTACAATTCGATAAGTCGTACCAATCGGGATAACTAAATAATCGCCCGGTCGATACGTAATGGTTCCAAAGATGGTTTGAAGCTCTCCCTCGCCCTTATGAACGAAGACGACCTCGTCTCCTTCCGAGTTACGATAATAATAATCCATTTCCTCAGTTGGCGAACAAACAGCCATTACCACATCATCATTTCCCAATAAGTAACGACGGCCTAATATAGGGTCTCCCCCTTGTGGTGCATTGAAGCTCAGAAAGTGCTGGTGACGTAACTCCTCGCGTTCCACATATTGCATATCAATTGTAGCTATTTTCTTTACTTCCGTCACTTGTGTTGGAGGGTTGTGATGATACAAAATGGATTGAATCCCAGAAAAACCTTTTGTGCCCATCAGTTGCTCACGGTACAGCTCACCATTTGGCTTAAAAAATGTGGTATGGCGTTTTTGCGGCACCTCGCCCATTTTTACGTAAAATGGCATGAAACATTCCTCCCTTATGCTCCTATAATAGTATTTCGCAGAGTACCTAGATGATCGATCTCCAATTCAACAACATCTCCTGGCTGTAGCCAATTGTATTGTTCTCCACCACCTAATTCTAATAAGCATCCGCTGCCTACTGTACCGGAGCCAATAACATCTCCAGGGTACAAAAAACAGGCTTCGGAAGCACGCGCAATCATTTGAGCAAATGTATAATAGATATCTACAAAATTTCCGCGCGAGTATTGCTTGCCATTTATCCTTGCTGTCATTTGCAAATCATAACGATTTCCATTTGAGGAGGGAATCATACGACCGCCTAACTCATCAGCAGTAACCAACCAGGGGCCTGTAGAGGTTGCAAAATCCTTAGCCTTAGCAGGTCCAAGTCCCACTTTCACTTCCTCACGTTGAATGTCACGCGCACTCCAGTCATTTAGAATCATAAAGCCGGCAATATACTCATCTGCCCTTTCTATGGGGATATCTATCCCTTTTTTACTAATGACACAGGCAATCTCTAATTCGTAGTCAAGAGACTTTGTTTGCTTAGGCTTAGTGATATTGGCTTCTGTTCCGATAAATGCGGCTGGATTTGAAAAATAAAAAACAGGTAACTGATACCACTCTGGAACCATTTCAAGGCCTCTACGCTTTCGACACGTCTTTACATGCTGCTCAAATGCATAAAAGTCTCGAAAGCTGGGGGGGCGAGGAATAGGAGCACCTAACTGTATCTCTTCCAAAGGAATCATCTCTTTATGCTCGGTTAGCTGTTGTTCAAGTAAACATGGGTACCATTTGTCCCATTCATTTAATAAGCCCTGCATGGTTGATGGAGCCCCCTCCACTGTATCAGCTATGTCCATAACTTTCTTCCCCACATACAAGCCAGCCCGCCATTCGACCTGATTTTCTACCGTTGTGATCTCTTTTTTTCGTTGATAGCTAACTAGCTTCACGACTTCACCTCCCATTTTTTTCATAAACAAAAAAACCAGTTGCACATAAAGCCACACAAAAAAACCAAAAGGAATACTCCTTTCAAGTCACTTATTGTATGGCAGTATGAACAACTGGCTTATGTTTACTTGACCGAGAAAAATCTTTTTAAGATTATCCCCCATAAACACCCAGTGTCACTCTGCTATCTTTTTAACTACTAAGATAACTTAGACCTGCTGTTTACCTTCCAAATATCGATCCAATGCAGAGCGGAGAGCTTGAAGCACTGTTCCCTGTGTCGGTACCAAAGCACGCTTCCGAATGGTTGCCTGCAGCTTTTCCCATTCTGCTGGCAGGGATGCACCGATCACCAAGCCCCGAATAAATTCTTCATTTAACCCCATTAAAAAAGTAAATGATGCATCAACCACAAGGTCTGTTCGACTATCCATCACTAAAGAACAGGCAAACATCTTTTGGCTATCTGTCAAAGGTGTTCCCTTAGGCAGTTGGGCAAATCCTGTGGCTAAAATGTAAGCATCGTCTGTATAACGAGGCAGGGGCACATTTGTCATGATCCCTTCCCCTCCTTCTTCCATAATAAAGCAAACGAATCATTTTGACTAGAACTATTCTGAACATTCTACGATTTTCTGCATATCTTCTGGAAGTGGCTCTGTTAGACATATTTCCTCACCAGTACGCGGATGTTGAAAGCGTAGCTCAAAGGCATGTAACGCTTGTCTGCCAATAAGCTCACGCCTTCCCCCATATAGATCATCTCCAAGCAATGGATAACCTAAATAACTCATATGGACACGTATCTGATGGGTTCGTCCTGTTTCTAATTGTAGCTGAATATAACTTAGATCATCTGTGCTTTTCAACACCTGATAATGTGTCACCGCCTGCTGTCCATCAGGGCGAACCTCACGCTCTATAATGGATTCCTCTTTGCGGCCAATAGGTGCGTCGATTACTCCACTTTGCGGGGTTACACGTCCATGAACGAGGGCTTGGTAACGTCTTTTTAGGCTTCGATTTTTTTGCATACGTGAGAATCGATCATGGGCCCACTGATTTTTAGCAATAATAATTAGCCCAGTCGTATCCTTATCCAATCGGCTCACTGGACGAAATTTACGACGCTCTCCCTTTTGCTGCCAGTAATGGATGACACCATTTGCCAAGGTTCCTGTCACATGCATGCCAGTTGGATGGACTACTATTCCAGGAGGCTTTGCTAGTACCAAAACATCCTCGTCCTCATATCGGATCTGTAAATCCATTGCCTCAGGCTCAAGGTTTTCAGATTCTTCCTCATCCATCCAGATTGTAATAATATCTCCTGCTTCTACAATTCGTGTTACAAAAGCAAGTTCTCCATTTATCTGTATCTCACCGCTGAATTTAGCCCGGATCAACAGCTTGCGAGATATCTCATAGTCTTTTTGTAGGACCTCTCGTAAACTGCGCCCTGCTTGTTGCTCGCTTGCATGAAAACGTAATAACAGCTCTTTCATATTTGTATCCTCGCTCTGAGAAATGATTACCGTTAGTATAGCACAAAAGCCCTTCTCACTCTGCGTCCTCTAAAGAGAAACAAAGTGAGAAAGGCTTCATCCGAAGAATTTTTTATTTTAGGCTAACGCAGAGATTTTGGATTAAAAGCGTCCTTCAAGCCTTCTCCTACGAAGTTAATCGCTAAAATTGTCAATGTAATACAAGCACCTGCTGGCAGCCAAATCCACCATTGTTGTTCAATGACTTCCGGAGAGACTGCATCTGACATGATATTCCCCCAAGACGGTACGTTAGAAGGAACACCAAAGCCTAAAAAGCTAAGTCCTGTCTCTACTACGATCATGGAAGCCAACAAATAAACCCCCTGTACAATGATAGTGGAGATCACATTAGGTAAAATATGCTTGATAATAACCTGTGCAGGCGTACATCCAATTGAGATAGCGCTATGCACATATTCATTCTCTTTTTCCGCTAAAATCTTACCCCGTACCATCCTCGCAGTAGAGCCCCAGCTAAGTACACTGACTACTGTAATAAGTGTTAGTACACCCGAGGCCGTAAAGACTGAGTTCAATACAATAACAAAAATGAGAAACGGAAATGTAATAATAAAATCCGTAAAACGCATCAATAAATTATCTACCAATCCGCCAAAATAACCAGCCACAGACCCTATCAGAGTACCGAAGATAACGACAAATAACGTAATGGAAAGACCAATTGTCAGCGAAATTTGTCCGCCATATAAAAGTCGTGTATAAACATCACGTCCCCCCTTATCTGTCCCTAACCAATGCTCAGAACTAGGGGCTTGGTTTATATTGCGGATATCAATTTTAATGGGATCATAATGAGTTAAAAAATCTGCTGAAAAACAGATCAGAAAGATCACTGCTAAGAAAATAATACTAGCGATTGCTAGCTTATTTTTTGCAAATTTGCGCATTCCGATCGCCCATGGTGAAGTTCCCTGACGCTTCCCTTGATGAGCAGAAGCTTCTAGACTGTTGGGTGTAATAACGGGTTCCATATCTCTTTCCTCCCTATTTCAATCGTATCCGTGGATCAACAACACTGTATAACCAATCCGCAATCAGATTACCTAATAGCGCCATAAAGGTTAACAGCATCGTGATCGACATAACGACAGAATAATCTCGGTTGTTAATGGAGTTGATAAAGAGTTGTCCCAGTCCAGGATAGGTAAAGATGGTCTCGACTATTACCGCTCCCCCTAGCAGGTTACCGATATCAAGTCCTAGAAATGTTACCATCGGGATAAGAGAATTACGCAAAATATGCTTGTTATAAATAGCAGATTCACCCGTACCCTTTGCCATAGCCGTACGTACATAATCCTTACTGCTGCCTTCAATAATGTCGTTGCGCAAAAATTGAGTGTAGGCGGCTGTATTAAATAGACCAAGCACAGCAGCGGGCAGAATCGTATGCCCTACTTTACTCAAATAGTAAGATAAGCTTCCCTGCTCGACATCCACACCGATAGAACCGCTCGCAGGCACCCACCCCAATAAAATAGCAAACACATAGATGCATACAATAGCTGCAAAGAACGATGGAATGGCATATCCAATATAATTTAGCGTCACAATGATATTATCGATCCACGTAAATCGACGCCGGGCTGCAATCATCCCCATCACCAAAGCACCCAGATAAGTAAACACCAAAGACATGCTCATTAAGAAAATAGTATTCGGTAACCGCTCGCCAATCAGTTGAGTAACTGGCATTTTATGATTAAACGAGTCACCTAAATCTCCCCATAAAAAACCACTAACCCAACGGCCATATTGAACGGGAATGGGATCGTTAAATCCTAGCGATTCTCGCATTTTGGCTATATACTCGGGATTGGCATTATTAGGGTCAATCTTCCCCGAAAGGGCGTCCCCTGGCATTAATTTTGCCAGGGTGAACACCGCAATGGAGATCAGAATCAGAATTGGAATCATGGTTAAAAATCTCCGCAGCGCAAACGCAACCATTCGTACACTCCCCTTGTTCTACAGCTGTTTTAGTTGGTAACCCACCATTTATGAGTATCTATTTGATTCGTAAAGGAGTTGGTGCGAACACCTTGTAGACGTTTGTTGACTGCAGTGATATCCTTTCGAGCGTGCATGATAATCATCGGTACTTCTTCGTTAACCAATTTTTGCCACTTATAATAAACCTCTTTGCGATAATTTTCATCAAAAGCTTTCTCACTGATTCCTTCTTCAATCAATTTATCTGATTCTGGATTTACCCATCGAGGAAAATTCCAGAGATCATCTGTTTTCCATAAGCCTGTTGGATCAGGATCATTTGCTAACGACCAAGCTCCAGCGAACACCTCAACACTTGGCTCATCTTTTTCGACTGTTCGATAAAATAGGTTAAATTCTTTTAATGCTCCACCATTTAGTTTTGCATCCAAGCCTACCTCTTTCCAGAATTGCATGACTGCTTGTGCCCGAGGCTCAGCAGTCTCATCACGTGTCATCGCATCATAGTTAATTGTGAATTTCTTACCTTGAGGATCTTCACGGAATCCATCCCCATTACTATCTTTATATCCAGCCTCATCAAGCAATTGCTTTGCTTTCTCAGGATTATATTCGTACGCATTAATTTGATCAGCCGGAACCTTTGCCCAGCTTACAGGTGGCATTGGTGAGTTAAGCGGTTCAGCCTTGCCATTTTCAAACGCCTCAGCCAACGCCTTACGGTCTAGTGCATAGGCCATTGCTTGACGTAACCGCTTATCAGCAAATTTCGGATTATCCATTACATTTTTCCTTTGCTTTTCATCCCAGTGACCTAGCTTAAATCCAATATAGCTATACGCAAGCTCATCCTGTTCCTTCAATATCAAATTATCATTTTTTTCTATCTCTTTAACCTGGGAACGCGGAATTGCCATAATGTCAACTTCGCCTTTTTTCAACAAGCTATTTGCTAATTTTCCATCAATAATTTTATATATAATCCCATCCAAATGAGGTTTGCCTTGCCAGTAATCATCAAAGCGTTCTAATTCAACAAACTCACCTGGTTGAATTTTTTTCACTTTAAAGGGTCCAAGTCCGATCGGCTGCTGACGAACTTTTGGAGAATTTGGGAGGTCTTTTACAGAAATGCCTGCATAATATTTTTTGGGCATTGGATTCGACCAAATATTATCTAAGAAATTCACCATCGGCTTTTTCAGTTTGATTTCAATATTATACGGGTCAATAATTTTTACACCGGAAATGGTTTTTGCAGTTCCTTTATTGTATTCATCCATTCCTTCAATCATTTTTACATTAGAATAGCGTGAGCCTTTATAATCCTTATGCCCGATTACCTCAAAGGCATATAACCAGTCCTCTACCGTTAACTCATCACCATTGTGCCATTTTACCCCCTTTTTAAAGGTAAACGTATAGGTTAAATGGTCGGGACTTTCTTTCCAAGAAGCGATTTTCGCATAGGTTTTTAAATCATCTCCTGTATCCAGCAAGGAGTCTGTCATAAAGCGCAGGATGCGATCGTCGTCATCTCCTTCATAAAAGCCACGATCCAATAAGCCTTGAAACGGACTTTCATAAGCATAGACAATTTTTCCACCATCCTTAGGCTGCTGTTCAGTGGCAGTTGCTTGTGTTGGCTCAGTTGATTTGGTTTGTGTTGTATTAGCCGGCTTAGAACAGCCTACTACGCCCATCGATAAAGCTAAAAGAGCTGATAGGACCATCATATTTTTCTTTTTCATGTAATAAATCCCCCTTACTATATTTTGATTAGAGTTAGTTGACTAATATAAATGGCAAGCAACCTGATGTCCTTCACTCACCTCCTTTAAGCTTGGTTTTATCTCTTTACACTCCTGCTTCACGTATGGACAGCGAAGATGAAACGCACAGCCACTAGGCGGCTTCTCTGGTGAAGGAACATCCCCTTGTAAAATAATTCGCTCGCGATTGAATCTAGCTCGTGGATCTGGTACAGGAATGGTAGATAGTAGCGCTTGTGTGTACGGATGCAATGGCTCTTTATACAGGCTATGCTTATCGGTTATTTCAACCAACCGCCCGAGATACATAACCCCTATCCGATCACTAATATGCTTAACAACGCTTAAGTTATGAGCGATAAACAAATAGGATAATTTAAATTCCTCCTGCAAATCCTGTAAAAGATTCAAGACCTGCGATTGGACTGATACATCCAAAGCCGAAACAGGCTCGTCTGCCAATATTAATTTAGGCTTTAGTGCTAATGCTCTTGCAATGCCAACCCGTTGACGTTGACCACCAGAGAATTCGTGAGGGTATTTATAATAAGCCTCTTCTGGTAACCCAACACGTATAAGCAGTTCCATTACTTCAGCTTTTATATCTTTTTCCGGTCGATTGATGTAATTTCGGATTGGTTCAGCTACCAGATGTCCTACCATCATCTTAGGATTTAGGGAAGCATAGGGGTCTTGAAAAACCATCTGCATATGCTGACGAGTATCCCATAGCGGTTTGCCTTTCATGCTTGTAATATCCTTATTATCAAAGTGAATGCTCCCTGCTGTCGGATCGGTTAACCGCAAAATGGTTCGTCCTGCTGTCGATTTTCCACAGCCAGATTCCCCTACCAGTCCCAGTGTTTCTCCATCTCTTAGGACAAAGGAAATATCGTCGACTGCCTTCACTTCTCCAATTTTTCGTTTAAATAACCCGCCTGTGATGGGATAATATTTTTTTAGGTTCTTAACTTCTAACAACGTCTTGCTTTTTGTATCAGCAGTGGTTTGGTTCATAGCGACGCCTCCGCAATTTCGTTAGGTTGGCTTTGGGGGTAAAGTAGGCAACGGACTTTATGTGAATCACCAATATCGCCTAGCTCTGGCGAGACCGCGGTACACTCTGGCATGACCATTGGACATCGGGAAGCGAATCTGCACCCTGTCCTTGGCATGTTGACCAGCGACGGCACTATCCCCTTTATGGAATACAGTCGGTCTTTGTCTTCATCGAGCTTTGGAATAGATTCTAACAAGAGCTGTAGGTATGGATGCTTCGGCTCATAGAAAATTTGGTCCACACTGCCTTGCTCCACAATTTTACCGGCATACATGACCATTACTTCATCTGCCATTTCAGCTACTACTCCTAGGTCATGTGTAATCAGCATGACAGACATCCCGCTCTTCGATTGAATGTCGCGTAATAGTTCTAAAATCTGTGCTTGAATCGTAACGTCCAAGGCAGTTGTAGGCTCATCGGCAATCAGTAGCTTTGGCTGACATGCAATCGCCATGGCGATCATGACCCGTTGCCTCATTCCTCCCGAAAGCTGATGAGGATATTGGTCCACCAGTTTTTCCGGTCGCGGGATTCCAACATGTGAAAGCAATTCAACAGAACGAGTTCTCGCTTCACTTTTCGAAATTTTCAGATGATTGAACAAAACCTCTTCTATTTGGAAACCGATCGTAAACACGGGATTTAAGGCTGTCATAGGCTCCTGAAAGATCATACCCAGCTCTTTTCCACGTATCTTATTCAATTCATCCGCTGTGAGTCCCACCAAATTTTTATTTTGGAAAAGAATGCTTCCATTAGCCACTCTTCCTGTTTCCTTTGGTAGTAATCCCATAATAGATAACGACATGACGCTCTTTCCACACCCTGATTCTCCAACGATACAAATCACTTTGCCAGGATCAACCGAAAAGGAAACACCATCCACCGCATTATAAAATTGTTTGTTAATGCGGAATCCAGCTTCTAGGTTAGAGACTTCCAGCAAAGGTTCTGTCTGCTTTTTCTCCATACGTCACCTGCTTTGCATGAGTAGTTGAACGAATTATGAGATAAATTTAAATTTTATAAAAACAATTTTATCCATATTATGGGGTAGCACATCTATAAAAGTCAATAATTTTACCAATTGTTATCAATTATTCATGCAAAAAAACCATTTAAAATCTTTATTCTTAAATGCTAAATTTTTTTACTGTACTTAACTTTTTCAACCATAAAAAAGCCCTCTCTAATTCGAGAGGACTTTTCATTTCCTTTATGAATAAAGAAACCGCAAATGCTCTTTCCTTATTTTGCTGCTTTTACCGCTTCAATTGCTGCTTCGTAATTAGGATGCTGGCCTACTGCTGGCAAATATTCTACGTAAACAACTTTATCATTAGAATCTACTACGAATACTGCACGGGACAATAAACGAAGTTCCTTAATAACTACGCCATAAGCCAAACCGAAGGAAAGATCACGATGATCTGATACCGTTTGAACTTTATCAATGCCAGCCGCTCCGCACCAACGTGCTTGCGCAAATGGCAAATCAACAGAAACGGTCAAAATTGTTACATTGTCTAGCTTAGCTGCCTCTTCATTAAAACGGCGAGTTTGTTGATCGCAAACACCTGTATCTAAGGATGGCACTACAGAAATCAGACGAATCGTGCCTTTGGAATCAGCCAGTGTAACTGGGCTTAGGTTGTTTGCAAGCACGGAAAACTCAGGAGCTGTATCTCCCACTTTAATTTCTGGGCCTAGTAGTGTAACTGGTTGATCTTTAAAAGTAACGACACCTTGACGTTCAATTGCAGACATAGGTAACCCTCCTCTAACTTTGTAACTATGTAGTACAATTATCATACATGTTTTTTTTAAACTTTTCACTATCAAAAAGTTTAAAAATGTAATTCTTAATGTAAATAGCGTTTAGGTTTATATTTTCTAGGTTCAATTTTTACAATTTCTTTAACCTCATGTTCAAATAGCCCGTCACTTTTCAGATTTAACTCATGACATCGCAGGATAGCGTGATAGAGGGCAAAAGTAAAGCTTATACCCTTTAGTACATAGATGCTAATCATCTTATCAGGATCAAGTGTATTAACAATCTCTATCTGATAATCGTGCTTCTCCGATCCGATAGCCGCCATATATCCCATATCCTTTAACACTCCGCCAACATCAAAAATACCATTATCATCATAATCAAATGTCCCTGAACCCATCACCATTAAATCGAGTAGTTGGACAACGCTCATCCGCTCTATATGTAGGGGTCTAGGCAGTGAAATCACAGAACCGTTCTCGTTAACCACGTATACTTTATCTCGATAGCCAAAAATAAATTCACTCGGATCAGTATCTTGAGCAAATAACCACTGTTTTCGTGGAATAAGTAATCTCCAAATCTCCACTGGCTCTCTTCTTAGCAGGTCCATATGATTCCCTCCTCTCCCCATTTTGGACAAAAAAAAGAAGCGGTAAACCGTTTCATGCAGAATACACCGTCCATATCAGGATTAGATCAATTTAATTTTATCATCCGTCTTACAGCATCTAACATAGGCAGGAATTTATTTACTCTTTAAAAATTCCCCTGATTACTGCCTTTTTTCACGTCTATCAGAATTTTCTCTGTACATCGCAGATTTCATCCTAGATAAAACAACAAAAAAAGCGCATTCCCCATTTTCGAGAGGAATTGCGCCGTTACAAACCACATTGTACATGCCAGTTCTCTTCTTTATTTCCTTACTAAATATGTGGTGCAATCAGTGATATCAAGTAGGCAAATGGAAATAGTAAAACTTGTGCAATTACCGTACCGACTAACCGTCCAGCACCGAGGTGAAAAACCGTAACCTTTAGATCCCTATAAGGTCGTGCATCACTAACTACATCATCAAGCAGCTTTGAACAAATCGGATCAACAAAAATAACCAATAAAATGGTTCCTACTCCATTAATGACCGTAGCCATTTGGTTTGCTACCGTGCGATGATCAGGTACAAGAACCCCTGCATACAGCGATGATAGGATAGCAATGGAATAAAAAGAAAAAATAACGGCATTCATCCAAAAGAAATTAACACCGATGCGGGTTTCTTTTATAATCTGCCAATTATTTCGAAACGATGGAATCCAAAATTGAGAGGGCATTTTCCAAAATAGACGCAGAATGCCTTCACTACGAAAAATTTTAGGAACACTGCCATGCTTATCCAATTTACGTGTACCAATGGCCAGCACACGTGCAACGGTAGGCAACAGAAACATCCCCAGCACAATGCCCATACTCATTCCGAACAGAACAATACGAAAATTTAGTAACAAATCGTTGATTAATTCCTCGTAGTTCATGAGTGGAATTTTATCCTTAAAGCGTGTAACAGCTTCAAGCATAGAGGCCAACAGAATGGACTGGCTCATAACAGCAAACCGGGCGAATAACACCAATATGTTGAAAAGCGAAGTAGAAGCGCCAATTTTCCCTGTGCGCGCACCAGAAAGCCTCGCAGCATAAGAGACCGTTTCTACACAGCTAATCAACATGGTAACCACCACCACGATCATTAGTTTCATATTGTGTATTCTCCTATTCACATTACCATAACTGTGCAATCTATGATTCTTTTGTTCAACGCTAACCTATTTTATAATGTTTCGTAGGAGAAGAAAAGTAGGTTTCCTCTCTAATTTAGTTATTCCGATCATACTTACCAAATCAAACAATTAACTTCTTTATCGTTTTGTTCAAAACTCCCTTTTTTGGGTATAGTTGTAGATAAAGTCACGAATTTGTCTCATTAGCTGAAAAGGCAAGAAAAAATGGTACGAAAAATAATGTAAATACAGGTGTTTTTCTGTATCATGGAAAGAAAGCACATGATAGAGATGTTTACCTACCACTTATATTACGATAGGGGAGAAAAATCATGGAGCAGAGAAAAATTAAAAGACTACTAGTAGCCAACCGCGGAGAAATTGCAATTCGTATTTTCCGTGCCGCTACTGAGTTATCAATCCGTACTGTTGCCATTTACTCTGAGCAAGACAATATTTCACTTCATCGATTCAAAGCCGATGAATCTTACTTAATTGGTGAGGGAAAAGGCCCGATTGAAGCTTATCTGGATATCGAGGGAATCATCGAGATTGCGAAAAGACACAATATCGATGCTATCCATCCTGGGTATGGCTTCTTATCGGAAAATGAAGAGTTTGCACGTCGTTGTAAGGAAGAAGGAATTATTTTTATTGGTCCCTCTTCCGATCTAATCAAGAGATTTGGCGATAAAGTAGAAGCCCGGAAACTGGCAATTGAGGCTGGTATCCCCGTCATTCCAGGTACAGAAGAGTCCATCGAATCGTTGGATGAAGCCTTGGAGTTTTCGCGCCAAGCAGGTTTCCCTATCATTATCAAAGGGGTATCTGGCGGCGGCGGTCGAGGCATGCGAATTGTTCGAGGACCGGAAGAATTGCAGGAAGGCTTGGAAAGAGCCCGTTCAGAAGCCAACTCTTCTTTTGGTAACGCAGAGGTTTATCTGGAACGATATCTTGAGAATCCAAAACATATTGAAGTACAAATCATAGGAGATCAGTATGGTAACCTAGTCCACTTATTTGAGCGCGATTGTTCTATTCAGCGCAGACATCAAAAAGTCGTTGAAGTAGCACCAAGTACAACACTCTCTGATGAGCTACGTGAAGAAATCTGTCAGTCGGCTCTAACCTTAATGAAAACCGCTGGTTATTCGAACGCTGGAACCGTTGAGTTCTTACTTACACCGGATAATAAGTTCTATTTTATTGAGGTAAACCCACGAATTCAGGTAGAACATACGATTACGGAGCTAATTACTGGCATCGATATCGTACAAACCCAAATTCGAGTAGCAGAGGGCTTGCATTTAAGCGATCCGCAAATCGGTATTACTTCCCAAAATGACATTAAGATGAGCGGCTATGCCATCCAATGTCGCGTTACAACCGAAGATCCAGAAAACGGCTTTATTCCTGATGCTGGAAAATTACTGGCTTGGCGTTCTGGTGAAGGATTCGGCGTGCGCTTAGATGGAAATAACGGATACCCTGGGGCTGTCATTACACCATACTACGACTCCCTGCTGGTTAAAATTTGCACCTATGCAAATACATTTGAGCAAGCCTCGCGCAAAATGCTCCGTAGCTTACGAGAGTTTCGGATTCGCGGTGTTAAAACCAATCTACCATTCTTGAAAAACGTGGTAACACATCCTGATTTCTTATCCGGTAATTACAATACATCCTTTATTGATACGAAGCCGGAATTATTCAAATTCCCGGGTGTGCAGGACCGTGGTACACGATTGCTTAATTACATTGGAAATATCTCAGTTAATGGCTACCCTGGGCTATCTAAGGAGGAGAAGCCGCTATTTCATTCTCCTCGCGTGCCAAAAACACCGTTTGATCAGCCTTATCCAGCCGGTACAAAACAAATTTTGGAGCTGGAAGGCGTTGAAGGCTTAACCAAATGGATTCAGGCCCAAAATAAAGTGTTACTGACAGATACTACCTTCCGTGATGCCCATCAGTCCTTATTTGCTACAAGAGTGCGTACCTATGATATGCTTGCGATTGCCGAAGCAACGGGTAAAATGGGCGGAGATTTATTCTCCTTGGAAATGTGGGGCGGTGCAACATTCGATACCAGCATGCGCTTCTTGAGTGAATCACCTTGGGAACGCTTACGTTTATTGCGCGAAAAAATTCCCAATATCCTATTCCAAATGCTGTTGCGCGGAGCAAATGCGGTAGGCTACACCAATTATCCAGACAATGCGGTTAAGGCATTTATTAAAGCATCTGCTGAGAATGGTATTGATGTATTCCGTATTTTCGACAGCCTGAACTGGCTGCCTGGCATGGAGCTAGCCATTGATTCTGTACGCGAATCAGGCAAGGTCGCTGAAGCAGCCATTTGCTATACAGGCGATATTCTTGATCCAAATCGCACCAAATACTCTTTATCCTATTACGTAGAGCTTGCCAAGCAGCTTGAAAAGGCAGGAGCTAACATCCTTGCGATCAAGGACATGGCCGGACTCTTAAAACCATATGCTGCTTACCAGCTTGTCCATGCTTTAAAGCAGGAGATCGGGATTCCTATCCATCTGCATACACATGACAGCTCTGGTAATGGTGGTGCTACGCTGGTTAAAGCTATTGAAGCAGGGGTAGATATTGTAGATGCTTCTGTAAGCTCAATGTCTGGTCTTACCTCTCAACCAAGCCTCAATGCCCTTGTCGCTCTACTTGAAGGAACTGAACGGGATACAAAGCTTGATCTAGACGGCTTCAATAAGCTATCCGACTATTGGGAAGATGTCCGTCCGATGTACCAGGGATTTGCCAGTGATATGAAATCCACTAGTGCTGAGGTTTATCAACACGAAATGCCAGGTGGCCAGTATTCTAATTTGGAACAGCAAGCAAAGGCTGTTGGCTTAGAAGGTCGCTGGGACGAAGTGAAGAAAATGTACAGCACTGTCAATAAAATGTTTGGCGATATTGTAAAAGTAACACCGTCTTCCAAAGTAGTTGGTGATATGGCTTTGTTCATGGTCCAAAATGACTTGGATGAAGAAAATATTTATGAAAAAGGAGATCGAATTGATTTCCCAGACAGTGTCATTCAATTCTTCCAAGGCTATCTAGGGCAGCCTCCTAGCGGTTTCCCAGAAAAGCTGCAACAAATTATTTTAAAAGGACGAAAAGCATTTACATGCAGACCTGGTGAATTGCTTTCCTCTATTGATTTTGACAAAGTAAAGCAAGAGGTAGAAGAAAAAGTGGAGCGTAAGGTGGATGATCTGGAAGTCTTATCATACATCATGTATCCACAAGTGTTCCTACAATATGAACAAACCTCCAAGTTATATGGTGATTTGTCTAATTTGGAAACATCCACCTTCTTCTATGGCTTGCGTTTAGGTGAAGAAACCTCTGTTACGATTGAACAAGGAAAAACCCTAATCATTAAGCTAAACAATATTGGAGAAGTGCTACCTGATGGAACACGTAAAGTAAACTTTGATTTGAATGGTCAAAATCGAATTATTACAGTACGTGATCTATCGGCACAAGTATCAGCCTCTGTACGCTTAAAGGCTGATCGTAAAAATCCAGGTCATATTGGAGCTTCTATGCCAGGTAAAATCCTGAAAGTATTAGTAAAACCAGGCGATTCCATCTCCCGTGGACATAATTTAATTGTAAGTGAAGCAATGAAAATGGAGACTACCCTTCAAGCTCCTGCTGACGGAACAATTAAAGCTATTCACGTCAATGAAGGAGACAGTATTGAAGTAGGAGATCTGTTAGTTGAATTAGAACAATAATCATACAGTGAAAAAAGAGCTGTTGAGGAGATACTTCCCCAACGGCTCTTTTTTATCAGTGATACTATCCACATGTTATTGCTTATCAAGCAAATCCCCTAGGTCCTCATGCACTTGATGTGTATATGTTCCAGTATGTGAACAGCTTTCTTCGCCTTGATTTTTCTTACTATTACACATTCCTGAGAACTTATCCACAATTTGCGGAAGCGAATCTAGGATACGATCGTATAAATGGGTCGAATTCTCCAGTGGGATAGAACGAACACCTTGTTTACCCACAACCAGAAAAGCAACTGGAGTAATAGACACACCTCCACCACTACCTCCACCAAACGGATGGCTGTGATCAGGATGATGGTCTCCAGCAATCTTGAATTCACTACCCCCAGAAGCAAAACCAAAGCCTACTTTAGAAATGGGTAAGATAACGCTGCCGTCCGGTGTTTCAACCGGATCACCAATAATGGTATTGACGTCCACCATATGCTTTAAATTTTCCATGGTGGTCTTCATTAAGCCCTGTATGGGGTGATCTGCCATTTCCTCGCACTCCCTTTCTTCATTTTAATTACGATACGAACTAACGCAACAATAACGTGTCCTACCCGAAAGAAAAGAACACAAGAAAGTTCGGTTCGGATGATAGTAGCATTCCACATAGGCTCTACGCTAATACGAGGCATTTCCTGCAAAGAAATGTAATAAGAGAGCATTGATGCCAGCATATTTTTAATTCCTAAAATGACACCGGTCAGAGTTCCGGTAGCTGCTGCATCTCCTACCCCGATTGTGGTTTGCCATTGTAATTTTTCACAATACACATGACGAAGAGCTTGGCAGAGGATTGGGTAAAAATCCTGAACACGTTCAACCAATTCATGAACCCGATGCAACCATCGATCGACATCCTCTGTATCAATACTTTTTTTCCTTTCCGTATTGGATACAACATCGCCCTTCTTCTTTATTTTAGCCTCTACTTCAGGCTGGTTATTTTTATTGAAGGTGAGATTAATCATGGGTAGCTCATAATTGATTTTAATCAATTTCCAAACTCGGATATGTATGGTTAAAACATCATGTTCCTGTTTTCGATGATAATGAAGAAAAATTTTTATTGGGGTAATCATTATTATGATCAATAGAAAAAAAAGTACAGCTAGTAATCCTAAAAACCAATTCATGAAAAAAGCCCCCCTTCGCTTTTTGTAGTATGAGCGATTTGGGAGGCAAATATGACCAGTTAATTCAAGATATACACCTTAGCTTGCTTAATTCCATGAGCGCTCGCCTTTTGAGGAGAAGTCATGAACAAATCAATATGATTCTTTTTTACTTTCGATCCTATGTCAGCCGCTACCGCATATCCGTAGCCCTCGATAAATAAGTGGGTTCCAAGCGGAATGACAGAAGGATCAACAGCCACAATCCCCTCGCGTAGGTCCCAACCAAGGTAACCCTTCGTGGGTCCATTCGTGAAGTCATAGGCCGTAGTTTTTACCTGTAGAACACGTTTATAAGGAAACTCCACAGGAGCTGTATTTTTTAATGAAGCCTCTTGTTTATCAGGTAAAAATACGGAGTAAAATACCTGACTAGCGGCTTCTGCCCGAGTTACCTTCCTTTCAGGCTCCAGCTTTCCATTTAAGGCTTTTTGAGTTTTTTCGTTTTGCAGGGCATATGCATATTCTCTTTGACTCCATATAGGAACATCTTGACTGTCCGGATAGCTTTTTAATGTCTGATAGGTTGTTGACCATTTTACATTATTTACTTCTCCGCTTTTACCGCTTGCTCTATTTAGAATAGCAATCAGTTCCTGTCTTTCTACTAAGTCATTGGGATTAAGCACTCTTCTCCCGTTCTCTACGGTTCCCTGAATGATACCTAGACGAAAAGCTGTTTCTGCATAGGGAGCCACCCAATTTTGTATAGATACGTCACCAAAGCTACTTTTTCCAGCAGTAGTCGGCTCAATTTGTTTACTCTTCAAAAGCAGGACAATCAATTCGGCCATGGTAATCTCTTCATTTGGACGGAAAAGTCCATCTGCGGCAGAAATAACCTTGTTATCATATAAAGAAGTAATCTCCTTCTCAGCCGAGTGACCAGCAATGTCCTTTAGCGAGTTTTGTTCTGAATCTTCAGACCCATTCTTATTAGACTCATCATTTTCTTCTGATCTATCTGTATTCGTTTCCTCTTCGTTTGTAGAAGTCGCTTCTTGCTGGGATTCATTTTTTTCTGCTGCCTGTATAACTCCTACTTGCATTCCGAACAAACATGTCATACACGCAATTAACATTTTCCGTAACATTCATCAACCTCCAAAAGTAAGTGTGGCAATCCATGTTGATAAGCCTCATTCTCCATTCTATTAAATACCTAAGCTTTTTCAAGGCACAAAAGTTTCCATTCCCCTGATCAACAGTCCCATGACATTTTCTATAAAAAAAGACGCCCATGAAGGCGCCTTCTTCATCCAGCTATTTAATTATTAACGTCCAGCTAATTGTTGCTCAGCAAAGCTTACAAGACGTTTTGTGATCTCTCCACCGACAGAACCGTTTTGACGAGAAGTTGTGTCTGGGCCAAGTTGAACACCAAATTCAGAAGCGATTTCGTATTTCAATTGGTCAAGAGCTAGGTTTGCTTGAGGTACCAGAAGGTTGTTGCTAGATCCGTTGTTGTTTGGCATATCTAGTCACTCCAATCTAAATTTTTGGCTACCAACGTTTCGTTAGCAGCATTCAAAATGCAAAGACTCCCCTTATATTTTCAATGCTACTAACCATACCTGTAGGAATAAATAATCTTTTTTCCAAATGACTGTTACATCGTTTCATCAGCTTTGTAAGTTTACTATGTGTGAATTTCGTTAGCTGTATTCCTGCCAATTTTTAACCAAAAGCTTGGTAATTGCTTAGTTGATTGCTCCTTTTTCTTTTATGAAAATTTTAGTATTACTAAAAAATATTGTTATATCCTTTTAGTTGAACAGATGCTTTCGTTATTCCATTTCGCCATTTCTACGAGGTAGAATGGTACAAAATCGTTCATTTCAAACTAGCAGTTTTCCCCAACCTGCTATGTTTTCTAACATAAATATTTAGCTATCCTGTAGGAATTAGAAAAAGTAAATTATGGCTATACAATGATTGGCAAGCTTCTATGGGTTAAAATCGGTCGAGTAATTCTTCCTTTGCCATATATACACGTGTTAGTGGCTCCATTGAAGTAGGTGCCTTTCTTCCACTTGGATGCATCACTATTTTTAATAAAGTGAGGTACCAGCGTTTAAATCGAAAATACCAAATGTCTGGAACAGGAGATATAGAAAATCCGAGTTGTCCACTGCCTTTAAATAACAATGTTGTACCCACAATACCTTTAATCTCTCGCTCCTTTGGATGAGACTTCACCACATTCGCTAATTGAGGCAAAGACCTTTTGACTTCACGAACTAACGCTAATCCAATTTGTACATCACTGTGTATTCCTTTGCTACGTTTAGCTAACAAATAATTATGGATATGCAACCGGATAACCAGGTCTCCCTTTTGAATGACATAGCCGTTTTTCGTTTCCAGCTTTTCTCCACTGTATGGAAGGATCGTATAGCGAAAGATATTCTGTTCTCGTTGAATATAATGTAGTCTTCTGCAGCAGTGATAAATCTTATCCCATATTCCCCATAGGGTGAGCATAGCTACATTCAATGAACTTGCCTCCTTTTCACTTTTCTCCAGTATTTTTTTTGCAAAATCTCTGTTAGTATCACCATTTCCCTCAAAAAGTATCGAAGGTGTTTTCCTATTAGGTTGGGTAAAGATTAACTTGTCCATCGTGATACTACCATCTTTATGTTCGATTTCCTGGTATAAATGACTACAAGCAATGATCTGGGGCTATTTTTCTATTTTTAGTAGTTCAGGTATTTCAAACCTTCATTTATGCTTACAAGATCAAAATTTCCCTGTGGCTTCCATGAAAAATGAATGTTACACAGCATACACTACTCTTTGTGCACAAAAAAAAACAGACTAGGATAACAAACACTCCTAGCCTGTCCTTCTATATTCGATTACTACGCCATTTTCCAAGCAATAACACGACTATGACAATAATACCAGCAATAGCCTGATTAGGAATAGCAAGATAAGAGGCTATTCTCTCGTGGACAAAAGGGTCATCCAAAAACATATGAGCAGCTGTATAAGCCAGAATACCTGTCCCAACATATAAAAGGATGGGATAACGATCCAGCAGATTAGCAATTAGATTGCTTCCAAACATCAATAAGGGAATGCTCAGAGCAAGACCGATCACCACTAAGATAACATCGCCACCGGCAGCACCACCTACAGCTAATACATTATCTAAGCTCATAATAAAATCAGCCAAAATAATCGTTTTGATTGCCTGTCCACTGCTTTTGCTAACTTGTACCTCGTTAGTGTCCTCATCTCCTCCTAACAATTTAAGCGAGATGTAGAGTAGCATAATTCCCCCCACTGCTTTTACCAGAGGAATAGCCAGCATCCAAGTAGCTACAACCGTAAGTAATACACGCAAGATGATAGCACCTAACGTACCATACAGAATTGCTTTCTTTCGATCAATCGGCGCAAGCCCACGACAGGCCATCCCGATAACAACAGCATTGTCTCCACTTAGAACCACATCGATAATAAAAATATGAAATAAAGCGACTAGAGTATTTGTTTCCATGGTTTCTCCCCATCTAGTGTGAGCAGCAGTAGCAGTGTCAATTTCATTCGAGGTTATCTCCATCACATGATGTCACGCAGATCAATGTCGAATCTGACTCGCACTTTTCTTTTTTACTATTATTACTATCATTACGTTATTTGCCCATTCTTTATTCTCCTTCCATTTCTCTCACATGCCAACGTTATACCACCTGACTTCATTTTACGCAAGTCTCTCACTTTTGTCGGAATTTGACTTACGATTTTATGACGAATTGGGTATTTTTTGCTTGAAAATAATTGTATTCTTGATTAGGATGAAGGAGGGTGAAGGTGTAATGGTCGATGTTACATTGCTCACATATGAGCAAATTTCTAAATTTTTAGTAACGCTAGTACCTACAATTACGGATAAATGGTTAGATGAGTTAGAGGATCTCTTTCATCCCCATCGGGTAACATTGCCTAGAAAATTGGCTGAGAAACCTTGCTACCTAATCTCACTTTTACTTATGCGTGATGCTTATGAAGAAGACATTCGGGAATCCTCTTATGAAATAGGCAACTGGTTTTGGTCTGAAAAGCTTCCTTTGTCCTTAGCCTTAAAAACATTTCAAATACTCTATCATGTATATATGGGTGAAATCCAAGCAAATATGCGACTCCATTTCATCTCTTCTCAAGAGCTCTCCTTCATGGAAAAAAGATTAAAGATATTGATTGATGAAGCCTTATACCAAGCTGTGCAAAACTATGAGGATTTGGTACAAAATGAATTAAATGAAAAGGAAGAAACCATTTCTTATTTACATAATGATAAATTAGAAATGCTTGATAAGATTGCAGCTAATATGGCTCACGAGTTAAGAAACCCACTTTGTGCTATAGAAGGCTTTCTTAAATTAATTTTAGAAAGCACAGATGGAAACCATGTTTTGGAGAATTATGTACGGGTCGTCTTACATGAATTTGACAGCTTTCATCGGCAAATTACAGGCTTTCTAAGCTTTTGCAAGAAACCTATATTAGATGAAACATATAAAAAGGTTTCATTGACTGATTTACTTCATGAGGTGGAAATACTGTTAACACCCCGTTTGCATGCTGAGAATGTTACATTACTTATGCGTATAGAGCCTTGTGATTTATACTGCTACAAGGAAGGTTTGTCTCAGGTACTTATTCACTTATTAAACAATGCTATTGATGCCGTTAGTTCAAACGCGTACAAGCATGTACAGGTATCTACATACAGATATACAGATAGTCTTACTATCATGGTCGAAAACAATGGAGACGAAATACCTCAGGACCTTGTAGAGAAGCTTTTCCAACCCTTCTTTTCCACTAAAGACGATAACACTGGTATCGGATTATCGATCTGCAAAAACATTATTGAAAAACATAATGGCAGTATTTATTGTGAATCGAATCGCACATCTACACGTTTTTTTATTCGCTTACCTATGTAAATTCAATAATAAAGTAGTCTTTTACCATTACTCCAGATAAAATAGATGACCTCAAATCAATGCAAAAATGAATAATCTGGTTTATTTTATGCTTGATTATTCTATAAAAGCACATCATCTCAGCTTCTTTCTTTTACAGCTGGAATGATGTGCTTTTTATTTCAATGATCTAATATCTCATATCCAAAAACTCGTTAGTAATTAATATTTTTCACTAAATAAATTCGTTGATAATAACTATGATCATCTGCCATTAGTTAGGTTAATTGCCCACTATATAAGAAAAGAGTGCCCTTAAAAGGGCACTCTTTTCTTATGGTCATCTCTTATTTCAATGGAGCGGGTGATGGGAATCGAACCCACGCGACCAGCTTGGAAGGCTGGAGTTCTACCATTGAACTACACCCGCACATTATATTGGTGCCGAGGACCGGACTTGAACCGGTACGGGATTACTCCCGACAGATTTTAAGTCTGTTGCGTCTGCCTATTCCGCCACCCCGGCAAAATAAAAATGTCGGGAAGACAGGATTCGAACCTGCGACACCTTGGTCCCAAACCAAGTACTCTACCAAGCTGAGCTACTTCCCGATATATGAAATAAATATGGCGTGCCCTGAGAGATTCGAACTCCCGACCTTTTGATTCGTAGTCAAACGCTCTATCCAGCTGAGCTAAGGGCACATATATGGAGCGGACGACGGGTCTCGAACCCGCGACCTTCGCCTTGGCAAGGCGACGCTCTACCAATTGAGCTACGTCCGCATAAAAAAATGGTGAGCCATGAAGGACTCGAACCTTCGACCCTCTGATTAAAAGTCAGATGCTCTACCAACTGAGCTAATGGCTCATACATGGTGGGGAGAGACGGATTCGAACCGCCGAACCCTGAGGGAGCAGATTTACAGTCTGCCGTGTTTAGCCACTTCACTATCTCCCCATGTATAAGTGGTGCCGGCGATAGGACTTGAACCCACAACCCCCTGATTACAAGTCAGGTGCTCTACCAATTGAGCTACACCGGCAAATATGCTTTTTCATACTACCATCTTTTTAAAAGATGGCGGAGCTGACGGGACTCGAACCCGCGACCTCCGGTGTGACAGACCGGCGTGAACTCCAACTTCACCACAGCTCCATATTTTGGTTGCGGGGACAGGATTTGAACCTGCGACCTTCGGGTTATGAGCCCGACGAGCTACCGAGCTGCTCCACCCCGCGACAATATAAAAGTAAAATGGTGGAGGATGACGGGATCGAACCGCCGACCCTCTGCTTGTAAGGCAGATGCTCTCCCAGCTGAGCTAATCCTCCAGATAAATGGTGACCCGTAGGGGATTCGAACCCCTGTATGACAGCG
>NZ_JAPTNK010000024.1:0-52155 GCF_026891775.1 Brevibacillus halotolerans | reverse complement strand
TTACTCACCCGTCCGCCGCTAGGGTCCGAAAACCCTCGCTCGACTTGCATGTATTAGGCACGCCGCCAGCGTTCGTCCTGAGCCAGGATCAAACTCTCCATTAAAGTAGTTCTTGATCAAAGCTTCAGCGAACCTGTCGGTTCATTGATTTAAATATCGTACGTTAGATTCTATCTGGTTTTCAAGGAACAAGTTTTGTAATCATGCCACTCAGTCTTTCAAGTAGCGGCAACGTTTAATAATGTACCACATAAAAAAAGTAAATGCAATACCTTTTTTAAATTTAACTAAAAAAATAGCAATTCTACTTATAGAAGCTAGAAAATGCTCATGCCTTCACGTTGGATCAAACATTAGAGTGTCGTTTATTATAGATATAGGGTATCTGTACCCCATCTATATGCTAAAAAACTCAAACTCGTTCCTGTTAACTTCCAAAATAAATCTTCAAGTTTTCCACAATTTCAACACTAATCCCTATTCATATAAAATAGAAATAAGTTTAATCAGAATAAAAAATACCTCTTCCTAAGTTACCCCCTCAAAAAAGAAGCTATCCATAACTCATCAGTCCCAAAAACCTTACTTATTATTTGCAAATTTTCACATTAATTTTATTTACCTTTTAAAAATCACTTAGAATTTTCATTAAAGTTCTTCCGAAACATTTTCCCTCGAAACCAACAAAGAAAAGCCCCTATTTCAAAACGGGACTTTTTCCTTGATCCTAAAAATATAAGAAGAATGGAATGTCAGCAGGGAGAAAACGCAGAATAACAGCGATAAGAACTCTTTTCTATATGGAATAACCTAGGGTGCGAGTAATGGCTCCCCCCGATTGTTTATAATATCGTTCACCAGAAAGCCATTCCCGAGTACTATCAATTAACATCGTTCGACTGCAACCGTCAGAAAAAGTATGATCTGCTTCTAAAATAATCTCTTTGTCACTTTTACCAGTAGAACGTGAACGAAAGGCATAATAATAGTGAAAGCAATACTCGACTGGAATGTCAATATCTGCTGTGCCATGGGCAATAAAAACATCTCCCGCATATTTCTGTAGCTCTTTAAGCGGCACATAAGAATGCAGCGACTCAAAGAATGCAAGTGTCAATCCATAGCCCATGTAATCCACAGATGTATGCTGCCATGCTCTTTGATAGGTATCTACTCCAACAATCCGAACAATATCTTTATAGGGGTGAGCAACTGGAGACCATAGCATAAGCTTACGAATATTAGGTTCGCTTATAGCTGTATACAAAGCAACCGGACCACCTAAACTATGACCTAGTAAAGAAATTCGTTGTGAATCAATTTCCGGAAAATGTGCTGCTTCTTGTAGAACATGCCTAGTTTGGGCAACTAATTGATCAAAACCTGAACGGCCATATTCGCCTGTACTCTCTCCACATCCCACATAATCAAAGCATAACACTGCATAGCCATCTTTAATCAATTGAGTAGCAGTTTCAACAAACAATCGATTGACACCAATACGCGAACCGATAAAACCATGACAAATGACAATCAGAGGAAATGTTTTTGCTTGATTTTCGGGATCAGGTACATATAAGGTAGCCGCCAATGTTTCATCCTGCCATTTGATTTCAACATGTCTCTTCACGTGTCACACATCTCCTTTTTCCTCTCACCACTCTTACTTATCAAAAAGGAAAATTCGCTTTTTCCTTTGCTACTCAGCCTATCTGGATTGTTAGTTCAAGTTTAATTCATACTATTCCGACCTGTCAAATATGAATTGGTCAATAAAATTGCCCGAAACTTTTCACTGTTTCGGGCATATGGCTATTATTTCTGCTCACTGATAAAAATATATTCATCATTTTCTTTTTTCCAAGTAAAAGTAACAGTAGGATTGGTAACTGAGACTATCGGGCGATATTCCGATGAAACAGCCGTTTTTTCCCGAAGCATACTTTGCATAAAGGTGCTACGGATATTTAAGCTATTCCCCACCTTTTTGAGTAAAGGAGAAGTGCTATAGAAACTGACTCCATTTACCACTACCTCAAAACCACTTTTTTGTCTTACCTCAATGCGTTTTTCTCCCAGTTCATATAACGCTCCCACCACTTGACTAATATCGTCTTCAATTACAATATCAGGTTCAAGGCCAACCTTGTTGACTTTACGGTGAGCCGGTGTTTTGTACTCTTGCAATGTCACTTTTAATGCATCACCATCAACGAGAGGTAGGACTGTTTGAGCAATTCCCTTACCAAAAGTCTTGGTTCCAATCAATTTGGCTATTTTATGATCTTGTAGCGCTCCAGCTAGCATTTCTGAAGCTGAGGCTGTTTGTCCGTTTACTAACACCGTAACAGGATAGGGAGCTGGTCTGCCATTGCGCACCCAATTTTCCACTTCAACATCATTGCGATTAGTCGTATACATCAATAAACCATTTTCCATAAATAAACTGGCAATATCCTTCGCTGCATTAAGATATCCCCCACTGTTATCACGTAAATCAATGATCAAGCCTGTCAATTTCTTTTGATTTTCTATTTGATCTAATTGCTCTTTAAACTGATCACCTGCATCGCTTCCAAACGTATCCAGCTTAACATACCCTATCGCTGTGGATTTGGAGCCGAAAAGTTTACTTGTTGCTTCTGGTATAACCAGAGGTGAGCGTTTGATCGTGTAATCCTTCATTTTTGCGGTCCCCGATTTGGAAAAAGTAAGAGTTGCACTCGTCCCCTCTTCACCTTGCAGGATCCTATTTAACTCTCCTATACCCTTTACGGTTATTTTACTACCATTCATTGCTTCCAGCTTATCACCTGAATGAATTCCTGCCTTAGCTGCTGGAGAATTTTCAACTACACTACGCACAATAAAACCGTTATCAGTTTCGCGAAAGGTAATTCCAAAGCCCACAAAGTTATTATTCACACTGTTCTGGAACTGATCCAATTCCGTTTCAGTAAATAAAGTTGTGTAAGGATCATTTACTTGGGCCAGCATTCCTTCAATCCCGTAGTAGCTTACCGTATACCAATCCAGCTTTTGCTGGGCTTGCCATTGTGTTATACGATCCACCATTTCGGTAATGGTATCATCTTTCTCGTCCACGACAACTTCAGCATGTTTTTCAGCTTTTATATATTGTTGAACACCTTGCAAGGCTCCTTGTACAAGTTTTTTTTCACTTGGTTTATCAAGGTGGTTTTCTTGCAAAATATAATACACCTGTTGTAGCTCCAGAAGCGGCATGTTACTCGTACTGTTTATATCAAAAGATGAAGCTTGATTAAAGGACTGTGACATAGAAGCCATAGCCCCCGAGCCAGGCAACAAGAGCATGAGTGTAAGAGCCAGAATCCCCGTTTTTCTAAGTTTCATGTATAACAACAGCTCCTTTTGTCACCTCTTGTGGAATATCCAGACGTAAGCTCTCGGGAAATTCATATTCTTCATCGCCATCCACCTTGAGGTATTCCCCATTATCATAGGCCTCCGTAATTTTCCAAGATTGGCGTAATAATTGTTTCGTTTCAGAATCCAAATAGTACTTCACAACAAACGTAGGAGCATATAAAAGCTTTTTCCCTTGTAAATCAAGCGTTTCAGCATAGCGCTGAAGTTCATTTGGTTCATAAAATTCGGTAATAATCTCATATGCTCCGAAGCTTTGCTTTAAGTACCTAGCATGAAGCTTATTTAAACGGCTTGAAACAGGTAGATCAGTCACATACTCATGTAGATACGCTTTTTTCCCAATTAGGTTACCAGTCTCTTTTTTGGTCCAGATACCCTTTTCATTATCCCAATCGTACTTGACTTGATTACGACGATCTGTATATCTTTCCATTTTATTTAAAACGGCTTGATCCGCTTTTTGGTAAATACCTTTTGTATGCGTGATTCCTCTTTGAGCATCCATCTCTTCAGTAGTTTTAAGCACCGTACCACCGTAATTCATTTCCGTCTTGACAATAATCCTTTGAGCTTCGTCCAGCTTGTTATAAGCATTACTTAATAGAGTGGCATAAAGATTTTGTCTAGTGGAGGACAACAGATCTAATTCGTGAGCCGCTTGTTCATATAAAGCTTGGAGCTCACGATCTTGATCTGCTGCTTTCATAGCACGTTTTAACAAATTTTCCGCATCAGAAATCCGATTTTCTTTCACCAAATAGTACAAGCCATTTTGTACAGCCAGCTTGATATCCGGTCTTTCCTCATAACGTTTACTTGCATTTCCATATTGACCTAAATGAATTTCAATAGCTGCCAAATATAGACCAAATACTTTCCATTCCTCTGAATGCTTAACCAGTTTTGATTCATAAGAAAGTAATTTTTGATGCAATTCTTCAAATTCTTTACCTTGATTAGTCCGTAGCATTTGTAAGCCAACACCATAGATATTAGCCGTAAGAAGGCCTAGCATTTTTGGATCATGCTCCACTGTTTCCAGATAAGCGTCTAATGCAAGGAGGGCTTCTTTTGCATTATCTGCGGGTTCCTTATAGTAGTTCCAGCTTTTGTAGTAATGAACTCCCACCTGGTTAGGAAAATCAGAAGGTAGCTCCTCCAGCTCCTTAAAGGTTCCCTCTTCTTCAAGATAATTTTTGATTGAATCCACGATATCTATGAATTTCTGCTCCGTTTCCGTCGGAGAATCATACGTGGCAAATAAAGGATACATCTCCTTCTGAACAGGGACGAGCGGGTATAAAGAACGCGTTTCATCAGCTAAAGGCAAGAGCATCTGGGCTTGAATTGAATCGCTCACCTTTTCCATCAAAATAGCAGCTTCTGCACGTGTTAATCTGCTTGAACCTCTTTTTAGCAATTCTAATTCCCATTCAGATTGCTTCGTGGCAAAGGATAGTACGGACAGCACTTTAGCTACCTCTTCATTTGTGATAGGCTGGTTCGGATAAAATTGATCTCCTGGAAAAATCTTATGTAGTGTCCTAGCTCCTGCAATCCGATCGTGATACACAAATACCCGCAAGATACCAGGATACATCCACGTCATGTAGTGAACATCCTTATAGGGTAAATATGGCTCGTCCATTCCTTGTCCCCGACCGAATTCATCATTGTCTTCCAACAAGGTCAAGGGAAACAATTTATTTTGGTTTAGCTCCAAAAAACGGCTGGTCAATAAAAAGAACTCTGCCCGTGTCATAGCCTTATCAGGGAAAAATTGCTTAATCGCTTTCGTTGAATCACTAAACAAACCTTCCTCATAGGCTTTGACAATAGCCTCTTTAGCGGGATGATTAGAAATATCAATGAAAGGCAATGGAGCCAAAAGATCATTCCCTATTTCTTCCGCTTGCACAGGTTCTAAGAAAATACAGCTAGCCATTGCAATAGCTACAGTAGCAGGAATTGCTTTCCCCCATCTCCTACTACACAAGAATTCTTTCACACTCGTCACAATATACCAGCCCCTTCCCTCTCCGCCATTTATCAAAGTTGCTGGTTGATAATGGCATAAAACACCCCATACAAGACTTGTTTTTTACTTCAACCACTGGATTTTTTTTCGTTTCCAGCAGTCGGTCATATTCTTTTAGCCATTCTGGGTTACATTTTGCTTGACGTTCTTCTGCTTCCAAACGAGAGAGCTGCAGGAATTGTTCTAAAGAAAAACGTTTTTCAATCAGCTCATTTCCATTACGCTCCCACTCTTTTTTAAGCATCCAGAGCTCTTGCTCCTTTAGCATTCGTTCAATTTGTTGATCAGGGGTGTCAGTAGGCATGCCTTCTATTTGATGTTCAATCGCCCTGATATGTTTCATTTGTTCTCTTTCTTGCTCTTTTACACCAGCCAATTCACGCTCGGCTCGCTTTATTTTTCCAAGTGATAGGTGCCATTCATAGAAATCACGAATCGAGGACAAGTTGCCCACTCCCTTAGTTATTCCGTAGCTCTTTGGCCTTAGAGGTATTGAAACGGGTCTGTATGAACCTCTGAGGCAATTACTTCGGTTTTATATTTCTGTTCCTGTAGCTTTTCTTGTATAAAACTAGCTAATCTTGGCTTCATGATCTTTTCGATGTTATGACCGGCATCAATTATTGATAGTCCTTCCACGAAAGCGTCCTGCGCTTCATGATAGCCGACATCGCCAGTTACCATTACATCTGCACCACGAAAAGCAGCTTTTAACAAATAAGAACCGCCGCTACCTCCCAGAACTGCCACCTTTTTCACGATGCGATCCCTAGGACCAACTATACGAACTCCTTCTAAACCAAGCTTCCTTTTGACAAATTGGGCATACTCCTCTAGCGTCATAGGTTCGGCCAGTTTGCCAATTCTCCCAAGCCCAAGCGTAAATGGTGGTAGATCAAGAGGATAGATATCATATGCTACCTCATCGTAGGGATGCGCCGCTTTCATAGCCCTAATCACAGAAGCTTGCTGACTACTTTTTATAACCGTTTCAATTCGAACCTCATCTACATGCTCCACTTTTCCCTGCTCCCCAATGAAAGGAGTCGTGCCTTCAAGTGGTAAAAAAGTACCTGTCCCCTCAATTTGGAAGCTACAGTGACTGTATTGTCCAATATGACCAGCACCTGCATTCGCCATAGCCTGGAACACTTGTTCACGATGCGATTTTGGTACAAAGGTTACTAGCTTTTTCAGCTCATCCTGATAAGTTACATCTAGAATTTCAGTTTGTTGTAATTCCAATTCTTCTGCAAGCCAATCATTCAAGCCCCCATTTGCGACATCTAGATTCGTATGCATGCTATAGACGGCGATATCGTGAGCCAGCAACTTTGCTAACAAGCGGCCAGCCGGCAAATCAGTGCGCAAATGCTTTAAGGGGCGGAATATCACAGGATGGTGAGCAATTATAAGCGAAACCCCTTTTTGAATCGCCTCTTCAACCACCTCTTCATTTACATCCAACGCTGTCATTACCTTCTGTACAGGCTTTTGCAGTGTCCCGACTTGCAATCCGATCTTATCCCATTCCATCGCTAGGGATTTTGGCGCTAGTCTCTCCACTAATTGTATGATGGTTTGTCCGTTTGCAAGCATGTCAAAACTCCTTTAATCCAAATAATTTTATCCTCAATTTCCGACAGTTTTTCCTGTGTTTCCGCACGAGTGGATGCCATCATGCGCGCTTTGATTTTTTCCCATTTTTCTAATTCAGACTTCCATTTTGTGAGCAAAATCGGTGATTGTTGCTGCAATAAAAAAGGCCCGATTTCCATTAGCTCTGCTTGACTCCATTTATCCGATTGATATGGCTTATCTGGATTGCCTGGTTCAGCTACCAGCACTTCGTAAATAATGCCATCTTCCTCTACAATATCCTCAGCTACTAATTGATAACCATGGTCATATAGCCATTTACGCAGTATATCTTCTCCAACATTTGGTTGAAGGATTAAACGCTGTACTTTTCCTAATTTATCAAGGCCGGCTTCCAAAATAGAAGCGATTAATTGGCCACCCATTCCGGCAATGCAAATGACCTCTGCCTCATTTGGAGCCAAAACAGCTAAGCCATCTCCTTTGCGAACAGAAGCTCTATCTTTTGCTGTTAACGTTGCAATTTGACGAAGTGCTGCTTGATATGGTCCTTCATTTAATTCCCCTGCTATTACAAAGCGAGCCTGATTATTGACTAATAAATAGGAAGCCAGCAGGGCGTGGTCCGATCCAATATCAGCTACAAGCGCATCTTTGGGGCAATATGTTGCAATTGTTTGTAATCGTTTAGAAATAGTTAATGTCATGTTCCTATTACCTCCAGTTCATCCATTTTACCTCATCTTGCCAAAAAAACACATGCAGAAACTGGATGAGTAATATGGTAATTTTTAGCCCACTATCAGGAAGCAATTCCTAAATTAAATGCGTAACCAGATATTAACAAATAACCTTTAAAAAGACTAGTATGACACAAGAATACTATTCCCAGATAGCTGTTTTTACACTTGAATTTCCACTAATAAAAAAATCCCTCCATCATAAAAGCTGGAGAGATCTTTATATGTCTTATTTACTGATTTCACGTGCAATTACCATTCGCAGAATTTCTGAAGTACCTTCACCGATTTCTAGCAGACGTGCATCTCGGAAATAACGTTCCACCTGATAATCCTTCATATAGCCGTATCCTCCGTGAATCTGAATAGCCTGATGAGTCGCAGACATTGCGATCTCCGAAGCATACAGCTTAGCCATCGCCGCTTCTTGGGTGAATTTGCGTCCTTGATCTTTAAGCCACGCTGCTTTGTAAACCAAAGTACGAGCTAATTCGATCTGAGTTGCCATATCCGCCAACTTCTGCTGAATCATTTGGAAATGCGACAAGCTAGAACCAAAGGCTTTCCTTTCTTTGGCATACTGTAAGGCGCGATTAAAAGCTGCCTGTGCTATTCCAACTGACATGGCACCAATACCAATGCGACCACCATCCAACGTGATTAAAAATTGTTTGAAACCCTCTCCCTCTTTGCCTAAGATTGCCTCTTGGGGGACTACAACGTCTTCTAAGACTAACTCTGTAGTATTCGAAGCATGTAATCCTAGTTTTTCATAGCGATCTACTACCTTAAATCCCGGGGCATCTGTCGGGACTAAAAGAGCTGTGATTCCTTTCGTACCCTTCGTTTTATCGGTTACAGCAGTTAAAGCAAGAAACGTAGCATAGGAAGCATTCGTGATAAAGCATTTCGAACCGTTAATAACGTATTGTCCATTCTGTAATACTGCCTGCGTTTTGGTACCACCTGCATCAGAGCCTGCCTGCGGTTCTGTTAACCCAAATGCTCCTATACTCTCCCCACTACAGATTTTTGTTAAATAGGCTTCTTTTTGTTGCTTTGTTCCAAATAAATGCAAGGGGGCTCCGCCTAAAGATATATGGGCTGAATACGTAATGCCTGTAGAAGCACAAGCACGACTAAGCTCCTCCGTGACAATAGCAAAACTAATCGTATCCGCTCCAGCTCCACCAAACTCTTCAGGAAATGGCAATCCCATCAATTCCAATTCACCTAGTTGTTTCATAATCTCAATCGGAAACCGCTTTTCCTTATCGCGTTGCTCCGCCCCTGGTGCGACTACTTCATCCGCAAATTCCCGAATCATTTTCTGCAACATCTGCTGTTCTGATGTAAGATCAAAATGCATGTCAATCTCCCCTTTATGTGCTAAATTATGTTCAAATCGCCACAGATGCAAATAACAAGAACGACTGACCGAGCGTTTGTTCAGAATTTACTTATTATTATATACAATTCAAAAGATATTTGGATAGTCTCCATAACAAAATAAAGAGACTCCGTGTTGACGAAGCCTCCATCCTTTATAAAGAAAGTAATGATTCATTTATGTACGCGACTAATCTATCTTCGAAGCCATTCAAGCCAGTAGTGACGAGTAATGGTTAGCAATAATCCACTCAATAAAACCTTACTACCCAATATAATTTGCATTACCTCTCGTGACGCTTCGGGTACCCACAATGAACTAATCTCTGGACCAAAAAAGTACAGTAATCCACTTACCACAAGTGTATACGCAAGCTGCTGATGACGAGCATGGAACAAATACCCTAATCCAATCATCAGGAAAGATAAAGGTACCCAATATAATTCTATATTTGTCCAACTAAAAAATTCCCCCATACGTGTCAGCATAGCTGTTCCATATAAAATACCTATACCTATTAGTCCAGCTAATATCAACAACGAATAACGAAATAGTAAACCATGTAAAAAAGAATACCCGGCAATTAAAAGAAGCCACCATAAATATGTAACTTGACTTATTTTCCATTTTTCCCCAAAATAGTAGAGACTAGTTATAGCAATGAGGATCGTAACAAGTAAGAAAAAATAGGATAATAACGGTATTTTTCGCTTAAATACAAAAGCTAGGACGTATGCAAGTATCCAACTGAACACCAAAATGCTCATTTGCATTGGAATACTAAAAGCGTTAAAATAAAAAGCAAGTAAAAGCATGACAGCGATTACAAGTCCTATAAAAAATATTCCTCCCATTAGTTTTACGGAAAGGATTTGTGCTTCTTTACCGCTCCCTTGAATTGGAGTGCTTGCACTTTGTAGAAAGGCTTGCTGATTATAAAGCTTATCCATTCTCGCTTTTCTGTTGGGAAAAAGGAAGAAACGTTTTTTTGTGATGGGCTCCTCTTGATTCGGAGCATGCTTGCCTTCTGTATAGAGATTTAACAGAAAAATGCAATAATGTTCTGGCAGTAAATGATTACGTCGCCAATTTTCAATCTCTGTAATAATGATTTTTCTACGTTGATCATCCAAGTAGACATCGCCTCCTTACTACCATTTCTTTTTGATTAATGAAATGGACTATTTTTGAAGTAACATCCCGTTCTTCCCAACAAAAAAGCCTACGCAGCGTGTGTGGCAAAACGTAGGCTTAGTGCTTACTATATCTTTATCGGCTATTCCAAAAAATCTTTTAAACGTTTACTACGAGAAGGATGTCTTAATTTACGTAGGGCTTTCGCCTCAATTTGACGAATACGCTCACGAGTTACCCCGAAAACTTTTCCTACTTCCTCAAGCGTTCTCGTCCGACCGTCATCTAATCCGAAACGAAGACGCAGTACGTTTTCTTCACGATCTGTTAATGTATCTAACACATCTTCTAATTGTTCTTTCAACAGCTCATACGCAGCAGCATCAGAAGGAGCTAGCGCTTCCTGATCCTCAATAAAATCACCTAGATGGGAATCATCTTCTTCCCCGATCGGTGTTTCTAATGATACAGGCTCCTGAGCAATTTTCATGATTTCACGTACTTTTTCAGGAGTTAGATCCATCTTTTCAGCAATCTCTTCAGGAGCAGGTTCACGTCCCAATTCTTGTAGTAATTGGCGAGAAACTCGGATTAGCTTATTAATCGTCTCAACCATATGCACTGGAATACGGATGGTTCTGGCTTGATCAGCAATAGCACGAGTGATCGCTTGTCGAATCCACCAGGTTGCATAAGTACTAAACTTGTATCCTTTTTGGTAGTCAAACTTCTCAACGGCCTTAATAAGACCCATATTACCTTCCTGGATAAGGTCTAGGAATAGCATACCACGACCCACATAGCGTTTAGCTATGCTTACAACGAGACGTAAGTTAGCTTCAGCCAATCGGCGTTTTGCTTCTTCATCGCCTTGTTCAATGCGTTGCGCAAGTTTAATCTCCTCTTCAGCGGAAAGTAGAGGAACACGCCCAATTTCTTTTAAGTACATACGCACAGGATCATTAATTTTGATTCCTGGCGGCACAGACAGGTCATCATATTCAAACCCTTCCTGCTCATCATCCTTGATCATCATAGCATCTGCTTCTTCGTCTTCTTCATTATCATTATTGACATCGATGCCTTGATCTCCTAGAAACTCGAAGAACTCATCCATCTGATCAGAATCCTGATCAAAGTTAGATAGACGATTTGTAATTTCTTTGAAAGTCAAGCTTCCCTTCTTCTTACCTAATTCCACTAATTGTTCTTTTACCTGATCCACCGACAGGGTCTCCATGTCTGATGTCAAGTTTTGCTTGTTCATCTATTTTCCCTCCTTCCTCGGGAATGATGCTGATAACTACCCTTCCCTCAAAGCATTTTCCAATTCGGCGATCTTCATCCCTAGTAAAGCGGCTTCAATAATAAGCTTTTTACGCTGCTCCTCATCTATGGTGCTTCCCGCTTGCAAATTTAGTTGCTTTTGTTGTTCACGTAGCTTTTGTAGTTCCGCGCGAACAGGGTAATTGTTCACCTGCTTGATGTAGTCTTCAATTTCCTTATCAGATACATCTTCTCTGCATTCCATCATGGCTAATCCCGAGGCTAATTGCTTGCACTTCTCATCTTCAACATAGTGTATAAAGGCTCCAGGATCTGCCGGATGCCCCTCTGCATAATAAGCATACAAGTAAGCGGCTAGAGCACTGTGTTCGTCCACTTGGAAATCTGCGTTACATTCCTGTTGCACACGTAAAGCAATTTCCGGATCACGCATCATATAGTATAGCAACATTCGTTCTGCATTTTCGTGTGCAGGTGCTTTTGTAACCATAAATTTGCCATTATTTATACTATTATTCCATGGTGCTGTAACTTTATCCCTTTGATTCATTAATTTTTGTTGCTTGTACAGCTTTTTTGCTTCTGTCTTTACAGCATCAAGGGATAGAGAATACTCTTCAGACAGTTTCCGTTCATACATATCCCGCTCGATCGCATTCGGGAGTGTAACGATGAATTCCAGTGCCTGTCTTACATACTCAGCCTTATCCGCTTCGTCTTGTATTACAGTTTTACTCCGCAAATGTTTCAATTGAAAGGACGTCACCGGCATAGCTTGTAATAATACCTGCTGGGAAAATTGTTCAGCGCCATACTGCCGTATATAATCATCAGGGTCACTACCCTGGGGGAGTGGAGCAATTCGCACCGTACAACCAGCTTTTTGTAATTGGTCAATCGCTTTTGCCGTAGCCTCCTGTCCGGCAAAGTCGCCGTCGTAGCATAGGATTACCTGATCTGTATTTCTTCTGATCAGATGGGCTTGTTGCTCCGTAAAAGCGGTTCCTAGCGTAGCGATTCCGTTACTAATGCCAGCCTGCCACGCAGCAATTACATCTGCATATCCTTCAAAAAGGATTGCCTGGTTTCGTTTACGTATTTGGCTTCTTGCGCGATGCAAGTTAAATATAGTGCGACTTTTGTTAAATAGGAGCGTTTCTGGACTATTTAAATACTTGGGTTCCGAGCCGTCTATAGACCTTCCTCCAAATCCGATAACCTCTCCCTGTGAATCCTGAATCGGAAAGATAACTCTCTTGCGAAATTTGTCATACACTCTTCCGCGATCATTGGAGGATAGCAATCCTGCTTCGACCATTAGCTCTAACGGAAAGTTACGCTTTACAAGGTTATCCTTAACGAAATCCCATGATTCTGGAGCAAACCCAATCATGTATTCGTCAATTGTCGTCCTAGTAAAGCCTCGATTCTCCAAATAGCGAAGAGCTTCCGATCCATAGGGAGTGGACGTTAAAACATAATGATATAGTTTCGCCACAAAACGGTAGGCTTCATACATTTTCGCCTTCGCGCTCTGCATCGGATTATCTTCGTGAGTGAGGGGAGCTGGCGGGGTTAATCCCACCCGGTCTGCAAGTTTTTGCAAGGCCTCGGGAAACGACAGCTGTTCGACTTGCATAACGAAAGAGAATACGTCACCACCTGCATGGCACCCGAAGCAATGATAAAACTGTCGCTCCGCGTTCACATTAAAGGAGGGGGTTTTTTCCGAATGAAACGGACACAAGCCTAGATAGGCGCGCCCCCTCTTCTTCAGTTGTACGTATTCTCCCACCACGTCTACGATGTCAACAGCTGCTCGAACCTGGTTGACGAACTCTTCGGGTGTAGATTGAGCCATAGCCATCCACCTTTTCACAGCAATGAAATTACTTTATTCGTCAAAGTTCGGCAAAATCCTTCTTCCAACTACTATTTTTTGTTCCTGAATCTTATCGGCGTGCTTTGAGTTTATTACGTCGAATAATGTCAAGGATAATATTAGCTGTTTCTTCAACCGCTTTGATAGAAACATCAATCACGGGACAACCTACGCGTTCCATAATTTTTCTTGAGTATTCCAATTCTGTTTCAATTCGATCCATTGTTGCATAATTCGCTTGGGCAGTTAGACCTAATGCTTTTAACCGCTCGGTACGAATCCCGTTTAATTGATCTGAATTTATGGTAAGTCCAATACATTTTTCCGCCGGCAGTAAGAACAATTCCTCTGGCGGCTCAACCTCTGGAACCAAAGGTACATTTGCTACCTTCAAGCGTTTGTTAGCCAAGTACATGGACAATGGGGTTTTTGACGTACGCGAAACCCCAATTAGTACAACATCCGCCCGAAGTAAACCACGAGGGTCTCTGCCATCATCGTATTTTACAGCGAACTCGATGGCTTCCACTTTTCGGAAATAATCTTCATCCAATTTACGTACTAATCCAGGCTTTCCGGATTGTTTTGTCTGGAGTAGATCTTCCATAATGGTCAGCAACGGACCCATTACATCCACAATGGGTACCTGATGTTTGTTGGCCTGTTCCAAAATATACGTTTTTAGTTCAGGAACAACGAGAGTAAAGACCACCAGAGCCTTTGATTCTTTGGCGGAGAGGATAACTTCGTCAATGGACTCTTTATCCTCCATGTACGGATACTTGTGAATATCTACCGTTTTACCGTTAAATTGACTTGCTACTGCCCTTACGACAAATTCTGCTGTTTCTCCAATTGAATCCGATACGACATAAATTAATTGGGTATTCATTTCCAATCCAACTTCCCCCTACACATTCGTCTCTTTGCCAAGCTCCACAAAAGCTCTAGAAATTGTTGTTTTGGTAATCCTGCCCAACAATTCAAAGGTTTTTGGATCTTCTTCGTTGGGGCGTACGACCGGCAGTGAATCAATTTGGAATTCAATCAATTTTTGCGCGGTATCCAGAAGAGTTTCTTCTGGAGTGCACGTGACGATGTTGGGCATTCTTGTCATGATAATGCTGACAGGAATGCTCTCCAATCCCTTGTTACCTAATGAAGCCCGGAGTAAATCCTTTCGGGACACTACACCAGCTAACAAACCTTTTTGATTGACAACAAACAATGTACCTACATCCTCTAAGAATAATGTCACAATTGCATCATACACCGACGCTGATTCAGCCACGACGATAGGCACTGCTTTATAATCATTTACTATTAGCTTGTGCAATCGTTCTGCAATTACCGACGATGTAGGACGACCTGCATAAAAATAGCCAACCCTCGGTCTTGCATCTAAATAACCCGACATAGTAAGAATGGATAAATCAGGTCGAAGAGTAGCCCTTGTAAGATTCAAGTGTTCGGCAATATTCTCACCTGTAATTGGACCTTCATCTTTTACAATTTGCAAAATTTGTTCTTGGCGTTTGGTCAATTCGATGACGGATCACCACCGATTCATAAATTACTATCCCTAGTATTACTCTATAAAGAGATAGATTCCTGCAAAAGAATCGTAAAAAGCTTTTTTTCTGCTACTGGAATGTACTGGAAGTAGAAAAAAGCCTCCACAAGAGGAGGCAGGGAGCTATGTCCCGATAAGCCGTTGTATATGTATTTATATGATCACAATTGATCATGATAGCCAAAAAACTATGCCTTGTCAAATCCATCTGAAAACTCTAGACGTTCCATTTGTTCTAGAAAGTTTCGACTTTTAAGACGCAGGTCAATATGCTGATCTAGATATCTATGCAGTAAAAGCCTTAGTTGATTTCGCGTAGATGTTTTTACTTCAATCTCACCTAAACGTTCGAGAGGGAATAATAAAAACAGCCGTAATAATTTCCAGGTGGCTGGTAAAATATGAAATGAATAAGGATCAGTATGTGTACATCTCTGACATAAAAGACCGCCTTGTGTGATACTAAATGTGTAAGGATCGCCCTCTGCCCCACAGGAAATGCAGCTTTCAACATGCGGACGTATTCCTGCGAGAACCAGCATTTTACTTTCAAAAATACGGCAAAGAATTTCCGCATCCTTGCCTTCATCCAAATACTGAAGGGTATGGACTAATAATTGGAACAGGTAAGGATTGGGCTCACGTTCCTCTGTCAAGCGATCTAGCATTTCTGCCATATAAGCAGAGTAGGCAGTCAGCATTAAATCCTGACGGAGATCTTTAAAAGAGTGAAGAATATCCCCTTGTGTGAGCTCCGGCATTCCTGTCCCTGTTCCTTTTTTACATAGATAGTATCCATGTGTAAACAATTGAGATACGGCGGCCAGGCGACTTCGAGGTTTTTTTGCCCCCTTTGCCATTACCCCGACCTTACCGTATTCCCTAGTGTAAAGCGTAACCACTTTACTACTTTCTCCGTAATCAACACTACGGATGACAATACCTTCCCACTTTACAAGCATACCTGAGAATCACCCTGTTCCAATAGGGCTTGATCCAGTGATCCTGCATCATCTGCATCGTTTCGTGCTTCATGATGTTCCTTATAAAGAAGGTAAGCGTGGATATCACCGGTTGAAGCAAAATAACTCCAAGAAAAGTTGCGAAGCATGTTGCATCATCCTTTCCTTTTTTCGGTCACCACTTTCTTTATATAGAATCCACCGTAGCCCCCATTTCTATGCCTTGGAAAAATTGTCACGTATAGCAAAGAAAAAGTTTATTTTTCTTCATAAAAACCAAAATTACGAAGCATCCTTTCCTGATTACGCCAATCTTTCTTTACTTTGACCCATACTTCTAAAAAGATTTTCTCTCCTAATAAACGCTCCATGTCCATCCGTGCACGTTTGGAAATTTCTTTTAGCATGTCCCCTCTTTTGCCGATCAAAATTCCTTTTTGGGAATCACGCTCCACGTAGATGGCAGCATAAATGTATAATGTTTTGCCATTTTCTCCGCGCTTCATCTCTTCCACCGTTACAGCAATGGAATGAGGAATTTCTTCCCGCGTCAGATGAAGAACCTTTTCACGAATCAGCTCCGCTACGATAAAGCGCTCTGGATGATCCGTTACTTGATCTGCTGGATAATACATCGGCCCCTCTGGCATTTCCAGCAAAATGGATTGCAATAGGGCATCAGTATTGTTACCCTGCAAAGCAGAAATAGGAACAATTTGTTTAAAATCATGATGCTTTCGATATTCATCAATTAAAGGAAGCAATTCTTCTGGATGAATTTGATCAATTTTGTTTATAACCAAGAAGACAGGAGTATTAACCTTTTTCAAACGCTCAAGAATATACTCTTCCCCTGCCCCGCGTTTCTCCGTCGCATCAATGACAAACAGTACCAAGTCTACCTCATTAAGTGTATTTTCGGCCGCCGCTACCATATAATCGCCCAATTTGGACTTCGCTTTATGAATACCCGGTGTATCAATAAAAATGAATTGACCTTTGTCAGAGGTATACACAGCACGAATCTGATTTCGTGTCGTTTGCGGTTTATTAGACATGATGGCAACCTTTTGTCCAACAACCTGATTTAATAATGTGGATTTCCCTACATTGGGACGGCCAATAATTGAGACAAATCCTGATTTAAACGTTTCTTTCTTTTTTTGATTATCCAAGAAGATCCTCCTTTGTAAAAGCACCTGGCAATAATTCACTCACTGTAGTAACCGTAACATCTCCATTCAGATTGGACAAGATTACCTTCATATCAGGTGGGCACATTTCTGCCATTACCTGACGGCACGCTCCACATGGCGGTACTGGCTTCGGTGTATCCGCTACCACAGCGATGGCTTGATAGTTCTTATCTCCCTCGGAATATGCTTTAAACAAAGCTGTTCTTTCTGCGCAGTTGCACAGAGGATAAGCGGCATTTTCAATATTGCATCCTAGATATACTTTACCCGTTTCGGACAACAATGCAGCACCCACCGGGAATTTAGAATAAGGTACGTAAGCTGTTTCTCTTGCTGTTTTTGCTTGTTCAATCAGTTGTTGTTGGTTCATACAATTCTTCCTCTCCTGTGTCTAAATAAAAATGAAGATGCCAAGAGACCAGACGAGGCCGTTCCCATTTTGGAAGGTTCGTCTAGCTGTTTCCTTGACCGTAAATAGCGTCTCTTTTGTCCTAGCGAGTAAAGAAATAGGCATACAAAGGTGGGCCAAGAATGAGGATTCCAATCACGATGGCAAACATAGCGGATACAAAGACAGCTCCAGCAGCAACATCCTTCGCTATTTTTGCCTGTGGATGGTACTCTTTTGTCACCAGATCAACGCAAGCTTCAATGGCGGTATTAAGTAATTCAAGCGCCCAAACAATCGCAATAACCAATAGTAACAAGCTCAGCTCCATGCGAGTAATTTGTAGCCATATGGATAAAATAACCACACCGAGTGCAACTGCTACGTGTATTTGCATGTTTCGTTGGGTGCGTACAGCATGGTTAATTCCCTGTAAAGCATAACCAAAGCTGCGCCATAAACGAAGCCATTCCTTCACGTTGACCGCTCCTATCTCGTCAATCCGACTTCTTGCAGAATATTTTCTTGACGGGTAAACATGTCTTTTTCTTCCTCAGGTGTCCCATGGTCATAGCCAATCAGATGCAAAAATCCATGCACGGCTAGAAAACCAAGCTCCCGTTCAAAAGAATGGCCATAATCCTGTGCTTGTTCTTTTGTTCGCGGGATGGAGATGATGATATCGCCTAGCATATTTGGATAGTCATCAAATTCACTTTCTTCCACAAAGATCTCCATGTCACCCTCGCCCTCTTCATTCAGCGCAAACGATAGTACGTCAGTAGGACGATCCACTCCACGATAATCGCGATTCAGCTCATGGATACGTTCATTGTTAACAAGTGTGATAACTACTTCACCCTTAATTTCTTCAAATTGGGCCGCTTTTTGCAAGCAATTTTCAATAAGCTGTTGGTGCTCTTGCGTAATTTCTTCGTCTTGCTCATTTACAATCTCAATCGTCAGCAATGTTCTTCCCTCTTTTTCTTCTGAAACTTTACCTCATGTATAATCACATAAAGAGACTCCAAGAGGAGCCAGCCTAGATCTGCTGCTCCTCTTTGGAATACGCTGTAATGATTTTTTGAACCAAGCTATGACGCACAACATCTGTATCCTGAAATTCAATAAAAGCAATATCAGTAATAACGGAAAGAATGCGCTCTGCTTCTCGCAGCCCAGACTTTTTGCCTTTTGGCAGGTCAATTTGGGTTACATCCCCCGTGATGACCATTTTGGAGCCAAAACCCAAGCGCGTCAAGAACATTTTCATTTGTTCTGGTGTAGTATTTTGTGCTTCATCCAGAATAATAAAGCTGTCTTCTAATGTACGCCCTCTCATATAAGCAAGCGGAGCTACCTCGATGATGCCTCGTTCCATCATTTTACTAACCTGTTCGGTTCCTAACATATCATACAAAGCATCATAGAGCGGCCGTAGGTACGGGTCTACCTTTTCTTGCAAATCACCTGGTAAAAAGCCCAGGCTTTCGCCTGCTTCCACTGCTGGGCGCGTGAGAACGATTCGTTTTACTCGACCGTTTTTAAGGGCCTGTACGGCCATTACAACCGCTAGATATGTTTTACCAGTACCAGCAGGACCAATCCCAAACACGATATCATTTCGTTTAATAGCAGACAAATAATGGCGTTGCCCTAAGGTTTTAGCGCGGACTAGTTTACCGCGGTGAGAACGTGCTACCTCTTCTTCATAAAGATGCAGAAGCTCTTGCTCTTCTCCTTTTTCTGTTAGCTGCATCGCATAGTATACATCACGTTCTGATAATGTAATCCCCCTGCGGATCAGCTGCAATAAAGTATCAAATAGCGTAGCCAGCTTGTCGACTTCTGCCTTTTCCCCACTGATGACGAATGCGCCGGTGCGGGTTCCTATCTGAGCTGATGTTTTTTCTTCGATCTTTTTTAAATAGGAATCATGAGGTCCAAACAAAAGCAATGCTTCCTGTGCATCTGCAAACTGGATCACTACTTCTTCTTGTACTTGCAACCTTTGTCCATCTCCTTGCCATCAGTTATTTTAGTTTGGTGTGTCTTCTAGTGCGGGTGGCGTAGCAACAATCGGTTGGTCCATCGCTATATTTTCGATGACGGAAAAATAGATACTTACATAAACTTTACCATTCTCTTGTTTTACGTGCAAAACTTTTTCTTCTTTTATCTTCGCATCTTCTCCAGCTCGTTTCAAGATATCTGCTTTTGCAAAATGTTTGGCTACCTCTAAAGCGTCCCGATCGCTCATTCGGATAACCTTAGGCTCCAGCTCTCGATCAATTTCTGTCTTCCAGCCAAACGGCAATTGATAGTCAAAAAAAGCCGCTTGAAAACGTTTCTCTGTTTTACGAGCATGCTTGTACGACTTGATTTCAAACGGCCAAAGACGTACTGCCGATGATCCAAAAATCAAAAAGTGTTGCTTCTGTTTTTCACCTGTATAAAGAAGCTGGTTCTGGATTAAGGGGACGGTCACATCAGATCGATACCAGACCTCTCCTGTCACTTGTCCCCGGGCAGCAACGATCGATTGGCGCTCCTCATTACCAATAATACCTGAAATTAAAATCTGGTCTTTATCAACATACTGATTCGCTTTAACCATAGTCTTACCTGTTTCAGCAAAAATACTGTGAATGACCGCTTTTTTCTTTGCCACAACGTGTTTAGGTTCATGCGCAACAATCTTTTCCGGATCAACCTTTTCAACGACTTGAATAATGGCCTTTGTACCATTTAACTCAACACCTACCCATGAGGCTTCTGGAATATACCCCAAAATACGGCGCTGTAACTCTTGGGGGTCTCCTATTTTTAATTTCCACGCACCTGCTCTTAACCCTACCTTCTCGGCTGCCTGTGTCACCTGATACGGCGAAATATTATGCGTTCCTTGCACCTCGACTTGCCATACAAACGTAGAGAGCATGTACAATCCGAGTAGAAAAATAAAAATACCTGCAACAAATCCGCTCCTCATTCGCATTCGTAACAACAAAAACGGTAAACCTTGTCGACTCGTCACATGCACCCGGCAGCCTGTCTCCTTTAAGAAGGGACGAAGCCGATAGAAATCGGCAATCATCATCTCACACTGTCCTAACTCAGGCCCTAAACGCTTGATATTCCACATTAAAATGTTTTCGCGGACGGCTAGGTTGATAAGACGTTCAAACCGTTTGCCGCGAATCGTTACTGTTATATGACCCTCGTACCATTCTTTTATTACGTTTCGCATCTGTATCCCCCTCAAACTCGTCACGTATTTTGAATGAATGTTATCTTGCCGATTCTCCCCTCCAACAACACTTCTTCCTTCAAAATAGCACGAATCACCAGTTGTTCCCCTATGACAAGCAATTGTCCGTTTGTAAGTAATAAACGAAGCTCGTTCTCACTAAATTGCAGGACACCTCGATGGTTTTCTATATACATTTGCAAATGACCAATCATCGTAATTCTCGGGACTTCAAGTACCACGTCCTGAGGTAAATCCAACACGCCCACAGCCATTCGGCGCAGTCGGCGGCTCCATTTCTTCATATGTAAGCCCCCTTTTTCCTTGCATATGCATTAGACATGCGTAAGCGGAGTCTGTTTAATGGGATAGCCGTGTGCTTGCAAAACAAAATCCGTTCTTTTATACCTATGCAGGGGGTAGGGCTTATCATGCTGGGAATTTGAAAAAGGGAAGGGGGATTTTCATACGTTAAAAAACGGCAAAAACCTCCTGATGGACTACGGTTACAGATAGTGGTTTAAAAGGCATGCTCTAAAAGAATTTACATGGCTAGAAAAGAGAAAAGCCTCCTTTTCTAAATAAAAAAACCCGCATGTCTACGTACAACATACGGGTCTTGCATCATTTACTTTTCGTCTTGTCCATGTGCCCCATCACAATAAGGTAATTTTTCCGATTTTCCACAGCCACAGATCCTTACCGTCTTGGCTTCCTTAAATCTAACAATATACGGAGTTTTTCCTGTTCCTTGTCCATTATGAGAGCCATCACAGTAAGGTGCATCCTCTGTGAGGCCGCACATACAGTAAAATGTAACGCCTGGTTCTTCCTTCACAACAATCGGACCTTTTTTATCATAGAGGGCCATAAGGTTTTCTCTCCTTTGTTCACTTAGCCTATCTAGTGGTAGGTAGTATTACTTATAGTATAGCACGTCCTCAGTTAGTAGGTTTTAGATGTAGACCAATCCTTTATGAAGGAAAAAACCAAGCGTAGAACAGCCCCGATTGTCATGGATCACAAAACATAGTCAGGCTTTGTATTCTTTATTACACTCAAGTGGGCTAATAAATAGATCTATTGAAGACGATTCTGATTCATCATTAAGTATGTTTTATGCTTTAGTAAAGTCGCACGATTAGATACAATGCTAAGGGTTATCCCCAAGCATTTCACATTCTGTTACCTATAAGGTTGCAAGCTTCGTGGGATTTAATTAACTATTTTGTTATCACTATCTTATGTAATCCTCTAAATCATTTCGGTAATTTTGCGATATACACAACATCTGGCTCGCCTCGCTCCACCTCTACTTTATACTCTTCTACTTCATGAAAATACTCAGATAATCGCAAAGCAAAAGCATCAGAAGAATTAGCACTCCAAAATGCAATAACACCCCCTGGGTTCATCAAACCAAGTAAGGTGTTGAGTCCTGATTCCTTATAAAGTGAATGGTTCGCTTCTGTCACGGTCCAATCGGGCCCATTGTCAATATCAAGACAGATCACATCAAATTTTTCGTTAGCTTCCTGAATCCATTGGAGAAGATCAGCTTTAACAACACGAGTTCGGGAGTCAGTGAGTGGATGATTAGAATATTCGCCCAAATATCGGTTATTCCATTCAATGATCTTTTCCTCTATTTCTAAAACAACTACCTCTTCTACTCTGTTATTTTTTAAAGCTTCTGAAAGGGAAAATCCCACACCTAATCCACCAATCATTACTTTTCGGGGATGATGAACGCTGTCAAGTGATGCCTTAACCAAAAGACGTTCGGATTCTCCATTATAAGTTGCCATTAAAAAAGTACCATTGCTAATAATCTCATAATTGTTATTCCGATACTGAAGCTGAATGTCACCGCGTGGTGTGGAGCATCGTTCTAAGATTGTAATGTCTGATTGCAAGATCATATCCTCCTTATTGAAAAGATAGGCTCCCTCAATCCTTTTGACGGATCGTAGCTGTGAAGCACTTAAAGAGCATACAAGCGTTAGCTATGTCGCAGGTAGGTTGTGCAATTCACTGGACACCTGCATCTTCTATTCAATAGTAACAAAAATCCGACATAGGAATCTTGCCCTTATCTTTTTATGCGGAAAGTGTACATGGGAGTATAATATTTTATGCATTAGCTAAAGATGTGCTTGATAGCGCTGAAAAAATTAGTAAACGGCTACCGGTATTTCCCCATTCTATAGCCGCCAAGGGCTGATGTAGGGTGAGGATCTTTACTGCGCGGCTTTCCTAAAATAATCGCCCATCTCATACCATCTAATGCTGTTCCAGCTAGTTTAATCGAATGTCTTTTAGTGGTAGCTCCCGTTTGCTTCTGTGATGTAGGAATGGTTGATCCATGTAATTCAACGCTCAATAACTTACTGTTTTTATGCTCGATAGGTGCTAACACCATTTGAGCGGCATTGGGTTCATACTGCTCTTCTAACATTGATCGACCTTCTTCGAGCTCCTTCTCCAGTTCAGTTCTTCCATCCCGTGTCGAGTCGTTCACTGACTGTGCAGGTTGCCCCTCCATATAAGTCCCCTGCCATTCTGCTGGCATTGAGGGTGAACTAGTTGAGTCAGTATTGTAAGGAGCTGAATTTTGCGTTCGAGACGTTGAAGGAAATTCAAACACACCTGGTTTTGCTTCCTGTCTTGGGTTCCGTTTTACTACCTGACGTTGATAGGGTGGTAGCATTCCTCCCGGCTCCCTATTCGTAGGTTGCATCGGATACGTCTTAGGTGTCTTGTTATGATTAAATTTACCCGTTAATAAACCAATGATCAGCTCGATGAGAGTTTCCATTGCCTCAACACCTATTTCTTATCTATGTCGTTTTTCTTCGTACCTTCAGGGTCACCAAATGATTCTCTCATAGCGGTATCTGCCATGATGTTCTGCATGTTGTAATAATCCATAACACCTAGCTTACCTGAACGCAATGCTTCAGCCAAAGCAAGTGGTACTTCCGCTTCAGATTCCACTACTTTCGCTTTCATCTCTTCAACGCGCGCTTTCATCTCTTGCTCCGTTGCCACAGCCATAGCACGACGTTCTTCTGCTTTTGCCTGCGCGATGCGTTTGTCAGCTTCTGCTTGGTCTGTTTGTAATTGGGCGCCAATATTTTTACCTACATCTACGTCCGCAATATCGATCGACAGAATTTCAAAGGCTGTACCTGCATCTAGACCTTTATTTAAAACGGTTTGTGAAATAAGATCTGGGTTTTCTAATACATCTTTATGTTTGTTGGACGAACCGATAGTTGTGACAATCCCTTCGCCAACACGAGCGATAATTGTCTCTTCACCAGCACCACCAACTAAACGATCAATATTCGCACGTACTGTTACTTTCGCCTTCGCACGTACCTCAATCCCATCCATCGCTACTGCGGCAATAATTGGAGTCTCAATCACTTTCGGATTTACGCTCATTTGTACTGCTTCCAACACATCACGACCAGCTAGGTCAATCGCCGCTGCTCGTTCGAAGCCTAGTGGAATATCTGCACGCTGAGCTGCTACCAAGGCATCTACGACTCTATCAACATTACCACCCGCTAGAAAGTGACTCTCTAATTGATTCGTATTAAGGTCAAGTCCAGCCTTACGTGCCTTAATTAACGGATTGACGATACGGGCCGGTGTTACACGACGCAAACGCATTGCTACCAATGTTAGAATACTCACGTTCACACCTGAAGCTAAAGCAGAAATCCATAGCATTACCGGTACAAATGAAAAGAAAACAGACAATACAATGATGACAACCGCGATCATAAACACGAAAGATATCATGCTTGTGTCCATCTAAATCTACCCCTTACTTTCATTTTTCCAATCTTGCACGACAATCCGTGCTCCTTCTACTTGAACCACTTTTATTTCGCTGCCAGCCGCAATGTATCCACCTGCACTTACAGCATCAATACGTTGTTCGCCAATCAAGATCACTCCAGCAGGGCGCAAATTGGTTAATGCTACACCAGTTTTCCCAAGTAGATCATTTTGATTTTTAGGAGCAACATACCCTGTATCCCTATGCTGCTCCTCTTTTAGAACAAATTTACTCCAGGTTCCTCTTAATCCGAAATATTTAACCAGTATAAACGCTACAATAAGCGTAATAATCGCCGCAATCCCCAGAGATGTAAGCCCTTGTTTTGTATCGTAAGCAGCTAATACTAGACCTGTGGACATGCTTGCAAACCCAAGGAAGCCTACGATGCCACCCGGTAAAAAGATTTCTAGAATCATCAAAATGACCCCAATAATAAACAGGCCAATATCCAGCCAATTAGCAAAACCTGCCACAAAATGTCCGAAGAAATAGAGTGTAAAGGACAAAATACCAATAGTGCCCGCAACTCCAAACCCCGGAGCAAACAACTCAATAATGACTCCCAGCATTCCAATTAACAAGAGACAGCTTAGAACAACTGGATTGGTTACAAACCTTGCGACCTTCTCGGTAGGAGTAGGAGAAATGTGTACAATTTCACTCTCATTCACCCCTACATATTGAAACAATTCTGCTTTACTACGAACAATTTTATCAGCATAGCCTAGTTTCTGTGCTTCCTCAGCACCAAGGGATAAAACTTCCCCCTTCTTTTTTAATCCAGCAAAATCCTGATCAATATAAACCATCGCTTTTGCTACGGAAGCATCTCTGCCGTTTAACTTAGCTGCTTCCTCCATCATTTGAGCCCATCCAGAAGTAATTTTCACTGGAGCAGCATTACCTTGTACATCAATTGGTGCAGCAGCTCCGATACTACTTCCTGGTTCCATTACAATCTCATTTGCATTCAAAGCAATATAAGTTCCTGCTGAAAAAGCCTGATTGTTAATATATGCAACGACTTTCATAGGTGCACTCCTAATCAATGCACCAATATTACCAGCCGAAACCACATCTCCACCTGGAGTATTAATGTCAAGAATAACGACATCAGCGCGTTGTTCATTGGCTTGTTGAAAAGCACGTCGCAAAAAGCTTTCAAGACCGCGCTCAATATCTTGCTCAACAGGCACATAAAAAACGCGTTTACCTGCTGCTTCTACAGGCTGAGACCAAGCTGTCCAAGCCAACATCCCTCCAGCAAACATCATAAGAGCGAGCATACAGGTAAACATGCGAGTAAAGGCTAGATGCTGTCTCAAGATGTGAATTCCTCCTTTCCTATCATGTTTTGTAACATCTTATGTAGGTATACGAGAAGATAGGAAGGAAGTTTCATTAAGTTGTATAAATCGCTTATAAGCAAAGAAAAGCCCTGTCAATGAGAAATCTTTCTCTTTGACAAGGCTGCTTATTTACTGTACCGCAAAAAATCCAGCCTGCGTGAGACTGGATTTCATTTGCTTATGAAGGTAATTCTTCAGAGACGATTTGTTGGACAAGGTTGCCGTCAGCTTTGCCTTTTACTTTAGGCATGATGGCTCCCATGACTTTGCCCATCTCTTTTTTGGATGTAGCGCCAACAGCAGCTACAGCCTCGCGAACGATTTGACGAATCTCATCTTCGCTTAATTGAGCAGGCATATAAGCCAATATAATATCCAACTCGTCACGTGTCTTTGTCGCTAAATCCTCGCGACCGGCTTTCTCAAACTCATGGAGGGAGTCACGGCGTTGCTTTAACTCACGGGTCAAGATAGTCAGCACTTCATCGTCGGACAGATCTCGACCCAACTTAATCTCTTCGTTTTTAATGGTGGCTTTGACCATGCGAATAACGGAGAGCTTTAAGACCGATTTGTCCTTCATAGCTTGCTTCATATCGTGATTGAGTTGCTCCATTACACTCATGATGAGCCCTCCCGTTAATTAGAACTTACGTTTACGAGCCGCTTCGGATTTTTTCTTACGAGCAATGCTAGGCTTTTCAAAGTGGCGACGCTTACGAAGCTCAGCCAACACTCCAGCTTTAGCATTTTCACGCTTAAAACGACGAAGCGCGCTCTCCAAAGATTCATTTTTTCTAACGCGTACTTCTGCCATCTATTTTCCCTCCCTCCGCTTGAAACCGTGGGACAACTGTTCATTATTCTACAGACTGTCAGACTACATTATAAATCAGGAAAGGGCGGTAGGTCAACCTTTTTCCAACCCTCAACCCAAATACTTGCTTGAGTATCTTTTACAAAGATTCTTCAAGCAAGGCATACTATTATCATACCTTATAGAAACAGCTACCGCAATAGACGCATACTCCTATTTCCATTTTATCCACTTTTCATGTTCTTGCTATTGCGGCAATTCGTCCACCGTGTTAGCATGACGTGGGATGCCTTCTATATAGGCTATTTTTTATCCATATCGGTTATACCCATCGTTATCTGTGGACATAGCAGAAATGATGACAAGGAGAGAATAAAACTATGCTACCCACTACTTTAAATACCATTGCTAAAATGGCGCGAGGGATACTCGTTCAAGGGAATCCCGCAGCCAATGTTACCAGCGCTCACTTTGACAGCCGTCAATTACAACCCGACAGTTTATTTGTACCACTGGTAGAAACACGCGATGGACATGATTTTATCAAGCAGGCTCAGGAAGCTGGAGCAATCGCCACACTGGTATCCGACTTGTCAAAAGTTCCAGCTACTCTTCCTAAAGATTTCGGTCTGATTCTTGTAAATGACACTTTGACAGCATTCCAAAAAATATCAAGTGCTTATCGAAATCAGTTTTCTATTCCATTCATTGCAGTTACAGGCAGTACAGGAAAGACAACTACGAAAGATATGATTTCTCACCTTTTAGCTAGTACACGTCCTATTTGCAGTACGTATAAAAACTTTAACAATCATATCGGTCTTCCCTTTTCCATCCTACATGTAGACAATAGTCACGAAGCCGCAGTTCTAGAGCTCGGCATGAGTCATGCTGGAGAGATTGATTTATTAGCTTCTATTACAAGACCAACCTATAGCGTGATTACAAGTATTGGTGAGGCGCATATGGAATACTTTGGTTCACTAGAAAAAATTGCTCTAGCAAAAGCAGAACTATTGCCGCATACTGCACCAGCAGGACGTGTTTATTTGAATGGAGATAACGAATACCTCCAGAAAGTTAAACACTTATCTGATAGCCCGATTTGCTATTATTCCGTGAAAGGCCCTGCTGATCTATGGGCATCGGATTTACTTACAGATGATAAAGGTACGCATTTCACTGTCCACTTTGAAGATCAGCAAACCCTGCGTGTATTTATGCCGCTATTTGGGACCTATAATGTATCTAATGCCTTACCAGCTATCGGAATTGCCCGTGAGCAAGGAATGAGCCTTGAGGACATTCAACAAGCAATGGCTACCCTAAGCATTTCAGGTATGCGGTTTGAAATTCATACATCTCAAAACGGGATGATTATCGTTAATGATGCCTACAATGCCAATCCCTTATCCATGAAGGCGTCTATTGAAAACTTTGCAGACCTTTTTCAAGACCGCACCAAAGTACTAATAATAGGTGATCTATTGGAATTAGGCTCAGATAGCCAAGCATTACACGCTGAAGTAGGAGAATACGTATCAAAGTGGGATGACCGCTTTACTTGTATGGTAACTATTGGAGAGAATTCACGATTTATTGGAGAGCACTATAAGGGAGAAAGCCATCATTTTAGCTCTAAGGAAGAAGCGATCGTCTACCTTCGTTCTTTAGTAAAACCACATTCTGCCGTTTTACTAAAAGCTTCCCGAGGCATGAAGCTAGAAACACTGCTACCTTCCTTGCTGGAGATTTAAGCTTTTTAACCCTAATTATCCTACATGTTGTTCGAATTAGTTGAGTAAAGCATTTCTTTTAGCGTCTAATTTATTGCTGAAAGAGGTGCTTTTTGTTTTTAATCCTTGTTAGCTAATCATTTTCTGAAACTTCCCTTCAAAACAAACGTTATACTTAGTGAGGAAGAAAAATATCTCAACCATCAGTAAAGATGATCGGAGGTACATAATTTGTTTGATATTATAATACTTATCATGCTACTCTTAATCATTGTCCCCCTCTTGCTAAAACTCCGCCACTCCCATTCACATTCGCGTTCACAATCTACAGATCATCATTCGTTTTCAACTAACTCTTCTACATTTTTGTCTCACAATGATACTCAACCAGGTTGTGGGGAGGTATCAACTAGTTGGGACAGCTGTAGTGACTCCGGAAGTAGTGATTCTGGAGGTTGCGGATCAGATTAAATTAAGGGAGGATTGTAATAAGCTTCGTGAATCACACCTGCTGGGATAAAGTACCTCAAACATAAGAGTGATCCATACAGCCTTCTTGGGTTAAAGAGGGCTTTTTTTATATCCTTTAATAAAGATAGTAAATAGAAAGCTTTATCAACCGAAACATCTAAAAAATAGGGAAATCGCGCTTTTTGCTCGTTTTTTTTTGCAGTCACCCCTTAACATATCGTATGTTAGAATCAAACTTAGGGGGGATAGACATGGAATTTCACATATCAGTAATGGAGGCTTTACAGGGAATTAATGCCAAACTCGACAGCATGAACCATGATATTAAGGCTACTCAGCTAGAAACTAAAGAGATAAAAAAAGAGGTAAGTGGGATTAATTCAAAAGTGAGTAGTATCGAAGCAGAGTTAAACATTGTAAAACAAGATTCAAGACTTATTAAAAAAGATATAGACTGGTTAAAATCTGAGTCATATAGTATCAAAAAAGACATTGATGCGATTAAATCTGAATCTAGTGGTATCAAAAAAGAATTAGATGCACTCAAATCTGAATCTAATGGTATCAAACAAGAATTAAACGCAATCAAATCTGAATCTAGTGATATCAAAAAAGATTTAGATGCGATCAAATCTGAATCTAGTGGTATTAAGAATGATTTGAGTATTATTAAGAAAGAGCTTCATGATGTAAAAGCTGTCCAAACTGATCATACACACCTACTGCAACGAATTGAAGAAAACCAAACACAAGATATCCTAGCTATCCTAAAAACGATGAACAAAAAGATAGATAGCAAAAGATTTGGACATTACGCTACTTAATGTAAAATGTAATCAGACCAAATTAGAAAAAACATCGTTATTACTAAGAATTGGACGTAAAGAAAAAGCCTTCCCAAACGAGAAGGCTCCCACTCTATTCTAGCTCTTCAGCTGCTACAATATTCCTTTGTTTTTCTTCATAACGCTCTAGCCCTAGTTGAACAAGTTGATCGATTAGTTCAGCATACGGAATGCCTGCTTCTGCAAATAACATTGGATACATGCTAAATGGGGTAAAGCCTGGCATCGTATTAACCTCATTAATTACTACACGGTCATTCTCCTCATCATAGAAGAAATCAACACGTGATAAACCGGAGCCATCCAATGCCTGAAATGCCGTTTTTGCCATCTCAGCAATACGATCGGCTACTTGCTGTGGTAGATCAGCTGGGATTTTGAGATCAGTGCCTCCACCTTTATATTTCGCTTCATAATCATAAAATTCTTTGGCTGCAATAACTTCCCCAATGACGGAGGTGCGTAATTCTTCATTCCCTAATACACCAATTTCTACTTCACGGGCTTTAATGAACTCTTCAACAATAATACGACGGTCGAATTTACAAGCAAGTTCCAAAGCTCCACGCAAATCTTCTCGGTCTTTAGCTTTAGTAATTCCAACACTAGAACCCATATTGGCTGGCTTTACAAAACAAGGATAGCCTAGCTTTTGTTCAATCTGGTTCATAACGCTGTCTACATCACGCTCGATTTGAGAACGTAAGAAGCCCATGTATTGAACTTGATCAAGACCTGCTTGAGCAAAAACATTTTTCATCATCAATTTGTCCATTCCCACTGCAGATGCCATAACTCCTGTACCGACATAAGGAATACCAGCTAATTCTAATAAACCCTGTACAGTACCATCCTCACCATTTGGTCCATGAATCACTGGAAAAATAACATCTACTTCCTGATGAATAGACATCACATTAGCTGGCTTACCCATCAGTGATTGGTTACCCGCATGAGTTATTTGCCCTTGCTTTTCTTGATCATGATCATTACTACCAGAAGATACTCCCCCATCTAAGCGTAACACATTCACACTTTCAAGGACTTGATCTGCGATAGGTCCTCCTTTTAACCAAGTCCCATCCATTTGTACATAGATCGGTTGTACTTCATATTTATTTTTATCTACTGCCTTCATAATAGAAAGGGCCGTTAAGAGCGATACCTCATGCTCAGATGTCTTTCCTCCGTAAATAATGCCCAATCGGATTTTGTTTCCCATGTATATGCCCCTTTCCCTTCTGTTCGACACGGCTGATTCGCTTAATTCTTATTCATATGCTCACAGCCTAAAAAGTGCTTTTGCTACACATTTTCCTTTCTCAGCATACAAAATGTTACTGTGGCTGACAAGAGTGAATGGGGTTAATTCTAAGAAGACTCACAAATCTTTCCTACCTAAGATAGCTACTAACGTTGCTACTACTCATCTCTAAATCAAGCCCTCACCAGTAAAAAGAGAGTTGAACTGAGTACATTATCATCATGTTATCTGCATGAATTAAGGTGAAGTATATTAACTTGGTTCGAAGGTGTTACTGCGCGTTAACAGAAAAGTGAAAATACAGCTCTGAGTACTTATAGCTAAGTCTACTACAATTCTTCAGAAGGAAAGAGGAATAGTAAATGAGAATAGTCAACAAAATGTATGTAAATAAGATACCTGCACAGGTCATCATTGAATTTCGTGCCATTTTACATCGTTTTCAATAAAAATACAACGTTCCAGCCAAACAACTATAGCAAAGATATAGTAAATACCGTGACAAATGATACAAAAAAAATCTATGAGTAAATCCTGTTGTCAGAATAATAGTACGTTTGATATGATGAACAAAATTATTTGGATGAGAAAGTAGGCTATGTCCTTATGTATTTCTTGCGTAGTGGCGAAAAAAGATTATTGGTAATTCTACCTGAGATATATGGGCTTAATCAGCACATGCTAGAGGTTTGCCGACAGTATGCCAATCAATCGTGGGATGTGTTCGGCTTCTCCTGGTACAAAGAAATACCTTTTTTCCTCCAAAAAGAAGAAGAGCAGGCTTACCAACGTTTTATGTCTATTGGCTTTGAACAAGCCACTAGGCAAGTAGCTGAAGTGCTACAAAATCAACGTCCTTTATACCAACACATTGTTGTGATGGGCTTCAGCGTTGGCGCAACAGTCGCTTGGTTACTAGCAGGGTACACAGGCCTATGCGATGGTAGCGTTGGTTACTACGGTTCCCGTATCCGTCACTATACGAACATCATTCCCAAAGTCCCTGTTCTCCTTCTGTACGGACAGTCTGAGCCTGCATTTGATCTCTCTGCTTTATTGCAAACACTAGCCAGAACCCCGGAGGTTATCTTAAAACAGTATCCAGCCCTTCATGGTTTTAGCAATCCATATTCCAGTCACTATCAGCCGGTTGCTGCATCGTTAGCAGATGAGGACGTGCAACAATTCTTGGATAATCTAACAAAGTAAACTAGCAAGAGTTTCAAGTACTTGCTACGAAGCTCAATGAAATATCCTGAAGAGACAAGTGAAAAGCAAAAAAGACAATTGATCACTGTACACTCCCTTTATTTCCAACTTCCAGAGGTAAGTCTAAGTAAAAAAGCACCCTTTTCACTTTCATTTTAATAGTGAGAGGATGCTTCCTGTTTTCTTTACAAAAGCCGTGAGTTACTTCTCTTATTTACGGTCTCTTACTTCAAAAATCGCAAATTTTAAATAGTGTCCTTCATCCGCTCCACTAATTTGCGGATGGTCTTTGCCAGCGCCACGCCATTCTATTAAACGTAAAATCTTTTTCGCATCATATGCTGCTTGCTGAATGGTTTCCAGAAATAAATCTGGTGACATATGATACGAACATGATGCTGTTACTAAGTACCCCCCTGGACGTACTAGTTTCATGCCGTGTAGATTAATATCCTTGTAACCACGGCAAGCACCTTTTACCGCACCACGAGATTTTGCGAAGGCTGGAGGATCTAGGATAACAACATCCCAGTTCTTACCCGCTTCCACATTTTCGCGCAGATAATCAAAGGCATTTGCTACCACAAAATCAACTCGATGTAAATATCCATTAAGTCCTACATTGCGCTTTGCTGTTTCGATAGCATGTTCCGAGATATCAAGTGCTGTTACCTTCTTTGCACCGTGCTTACAAGCATTTAGAGTAAAGGAACCCGTATGTGTAAAGCATTCCAATACTTCTGCTCCATCCCAAAATGGATTTTTCACTACTTTACCGCGTCTATCTACTGGGCGCTGGATTGGTTGACCCGCCTCATCCATCTTTGGTAACACATCGCGATTTTTACCTTTTTTGTCGTAGATAGGCTCATCATCTTCGCCTATTGGTAAAAGCTTGATGCCATGTTTTTCTCCCCAACTGGTCATTAATGGAGCAATCGCTGCTCGGTTTTCACGCTGATCGTAGAAAAAACCTGTTTTCTGCCCTTCCACAATATCCACGACATATTTCAAACCGTTTTCCTCGATCTCAATCTCAGCCGGGCATTCTCCATACAAAACGCCCTTTCCTTGTTCCAATCCTTCTAGCTCTCGCACAGGTACATCATTGCGCAAATAAATGCCGGCGGGCTCAAATACTTCTATCAAAGCCATTTTAATCATATCGAGACGGATATCCATCCCCATAGATAGAACTTGCATAACCAGAACATCGTTATAACGGTCCACAATAAGACCCGGTAAAAAATCTGCCTCTCCATATATGACGCGACAAGCTCTAGGATTGTCTACAAAGCGTTCACGTGTTTCTTTTGCCTCGCGGAACCGACGAACAAAAAAGTCATAATCAATCTCTTCTTTTGGATTATAGCTCATTACACGCACGATCATCTGGGAATCAGGGTTTATATAGCCTTTTGCTAAAAAATGTCCTTGATGATTACAAATTTCTACGATATCCCCAGCTAGAAAATCTCCCTGAATCTCCAATACTTCGGATTGAAACACCCAAGGATGGCCTGCCTCCAAACGCTTTTTACGATTTCGTTGCAATAATACTTTCGTCACTTCTCTATATCCTCCTAGTCATGCTTGTCTATGTACAAGCATAGCGTATTATAAGGTACCTTTCATGGGGGGAATTGAATTGTCCATGTTATATCACATCTTGTTGCCGTTTTTCATGGGACTCAGTTTCTTTTTGCTTGGACTGTACGCTATGAGAATTGGCTTTAATCAATTAGCAGGACGGCGAATGGAACTGATTATAACACGTTTTACCCGTTCAACAACACATAGTTTTTTTTCTGGTCTTTTTTCTACCTTTGTTTTGCAAAGCTCTACGGCTGTTACGGTCTTAACAATCGGGCTGACGCAAGCAGGTATTATTGGCTTCTCACAGACTATTGGAATCATTTTAGGTACCAATGTAGGTTCTACGATTACTACAGAATTAATTGCGCTACATCTCGAGGATTTTGCCGTTCCTATGTTATTGATCGGAGTGGCTATGTGGTTACAGCCCAAGCGTAGATCAAAAGCAATAGGACTAATTATTGGAGGATTTGGCCTCATATTTCTAGGCATTGATACGATGCAAGTCATTGCCAAGCCGTTAGAAAACTCACAAACGTTCCGAACCTTATTTCTTGAAAGCAAGCACTCTCTTTGGATTGGTCTTTTGACTGGGACAGTCTTTTCAGCCTTAGTTCACAGTAGCGCTGCTACAACAGCCATTACTATGACATTAATATCCTACGGAGTCTTTTCCATGGACACAGCCATCTCCATCGTGTTAGGTGGTAACATCGGTACCTGTATCACCGCCATCATTGCTAGCATTGGCACAAATACCGCTTCCAAGCAAGTGGCTTGGTGCCACACGCTATTTAATGTAGTCGGGGGACTTGTATTCCTCCCATTTGTATCAATGCTAGCTTATTTAGCAGGATTATTGACAACCAATCCTTCTATGCAAATTGCCCATGCGCAAACGATTTTTAACTTATTATGCTCCGTAATTGCTCTCCCCTTCGCTTCTAGCATAGCCAAAGGAATTCAGTGGTTAATCCCAGAACACAAATAACCTTTATCTTAAATCCCCTTTTCGCAAGTAAAATCACAATAAAAAGGTAAGTACGTATGGGTTTTCCCGCATAGTTACTTACCTTTTTTCACGTATTTGATTCGGTTAATTGCTTCACAAATAAAACACGATGCTCATTTTTCCACCATAGTCAGTAAAAACAAAAAATGCCATATACTTCTGTATCCTTTTTTCGATTTCAAATCCCATTTCCTGATGATAGGCTATGAAGCCTTGTTGACAGACGACGTTACGCAGCGCACAACATTGCGATTACTTTCTAACACCTTTTGAAAAAATTGGCTCATACAAGCGTTTTCCCAGTTGATTTTTCCGTTACTCAATATGTATACCTACAAAGTGAATATAAGCTTCATCTCTATGAGTTTGAGACAAAAAACCAATTAAGAAGCCTAGCAATTCGCCATTCTTTTCAGCAATGAAGCTGTATGAGTAAAATGCTCAAAAAATAATTTAGGGAGCATGTCCGCCATCTGTCTACCACCCCATCACTCATTAATAAGCGGTGATATGATTGCATAATCTGAAGGATTAACGTGACGAATAACCGTTAAACACCTCGCAAGAAGAAGATTTAGTGGCATGCAAAAATACGCATAGGTAGTTCTAGTTCCATTATAGGCAAAGCTTTTGTTGCTCGATAAGTGTTAAATAAACTGCACGATGGTTAAGAAAGCAACATCTGAATCGGGATAAAATATATAGATGTAATAATTCCCGCTAAGATCATTGCCAAGCTAGACGCCGCAGCTTTTCGTTGACTCTGATTCATCATACCTGCTGTGCCGACTGCATGAGCGCTGGTTCCCACTGCTAATCCAATGGCCCAATCATCTGAGATGCGTCCCACACGTATGACAAGCCGATATAACAAGCTTCCCACAATACCTGTTACGGCTGTAAATAAGGCCGCTAATGCAGGTATTCCTCCAATTGTATTGGTTAATTCAACCGAGATAGGAGTCGTGACTGATTTAGAAATCATGCTACGAATCAGGGTTTGATCTCCTCCCATTATCCAAATCATGAACCATGATGAAGAAATCGCCACAATACATCCGCTAGCGACACCAGCTAAAATAGCTTTCCACAGCTCTAATACCTGTTTAAATTGTTTTGCCAATGGGATGGCTAACGCTACTGTTGCCGGCCCTAAAAAGAAAGAAATATACGAGCCCCCTTTATCATAGAGTTGCCAATCACTATTGATGAGCCACCACACTAACCACACTAAAATCGACGCTGCTATCATTGGCTGCACAAACGGATATTTTTTTGATACCATTTTAGCTACCATATAACCAGCTAGTGTTAGGAGAATCGCGATAACCTCCCACATAATCCTCAGTCCCCCCGTTCACTTTGCTGTAGAAGTACATCCTCTTTTCGTTTTTCCCAGTCACGCCATTTTTGGACCACAATTCCGGTTACCATCATGACAGCTACTGGACCTGCCACTAATGCCACAAGGATGGCAAGCGGTTTTTGCTCCAAATAATGAAAATAAGGTGTAACTCCAACGATAATAGGAACAAAAAACAAGAGCATGTTTTTGAGTAAAAAATCTGCCGCCCCTTCCACTAATCGCAATGGTACCAACTTTGTTACCAAACTCGTTGTCAAAAGTATAAGCCCAATGAGACTGCCTGGAAGAGGAATATACAGGTAATTATGAAAGATAACACCTATACCGTAAAAGGCAAACAGGATGATCCATCCGTACATTCCTACCACTCCCTTTTCTATTTGTCGTTCTTTATCATAACGCTGTTGAGCTACGGAACAAACCCTTTTTTAACACTATACGTAATTGTTCATTTTTGTAAGGGGTTTCTTAGATGCTCTGCTCTGGAGTTTGACTTTCTTTTACTGTTCCCCCTAATGACAAGGTCCACAATCGCCTATATCTTCCTGTCCTCATAACCATACAAGGTTCATCCTGCCACGAAATGCGACTGGACAACAAAAGCCCAACCATTTCTGGTCGAGCTCTCATTGTTCTATATAACCTGTATTCCCAAGGCTTCAAAAGCTTTTCGTAACACACTGCGGTTGTTCTCGTAACCGGCTTGTTCGTGTAGTTCCCAAGCAGCCTCTGGCTTGAGCCATTGCACTGCATCGATTTCTTCTACCTGAACCGTTACTTGATCCGTCAATGCTTTGACTAAATAATAGTGTACTTCTTTTTCGATCAAAATTTGCTGAATCGGATGCTGGTAGGTGTAGTGAACAACCTCTAGCAATGGGCCTAGTTCCCCTTGTATGCCCGTTTCCTCTTCAATTTCTCGAATAGCAGTCTGCATCAAGGTCTCGTCTGGCTCTTGCTTACCTTTCGCAACCGTTACCTTGCCAAAACGATCCTTGATCATCAATAAGTTAATCTCTCCATCTCGTTTTCGGTAGACGACACCGCCTGCGGAGATTTCCTTCATACTGCTTTTCCTTTGCTATCCATTTCGATAGGTAGGGATTCTATCACTCGAACGAACGTTCCTTTGCAATATTCAGCATCAACCTCATCGAGACGAACCTTACAAATTTTCCCGATCATATCCTCTGTACCCTCAAACACCACGTTCAAGTAATTATCGGAATAGCCCATTAGCATGCCGCTCGTTGGGTCTTCCTTATACGGACGCTCTGGAATGATCTCTAAAACATCACCGATAAACGGCTGTGCATATTCCACAGATAGCTGTTGATTTAATTCAATAAGCTTCGCTACACGTTCCTTCTTCACTTCTTCATCCACCTGATCTTCCATACGTGCAGCAGGGGTTCCTGTGCGCATAGAATACGGGAAGACATGCAGCTCTGCAAAGCCTAGTTCTTTAATAAAGTTATAACCCGCTACAAATTGCTCTTCGGTCTCACCCGGGAAACCAACAATCACATCCGTTGTGATAGCAACCCCAGGTAATGCCTTACGAACTTTATGAATACGCTCCATAAATTCTGCTGTAGTATACTTGCGACGCATGCGTTTTAATACAGCATCATCACCTGCTTGCAGTGGTACGTGCAGGTGGCGGCAAATTTTCTCGGAGCGATCAATTACTGCCACGACCTCATCCGTAATTTGACTCGCTTCAATAGAACTAATGCGAATACGTTTTAGGCCTTCTACCTTTTCCAATTCAACTAGTAATGTAGCCAGATTGTAATCCTCTAAATCCTCTCCATATCCACCTGTGTGAATACCAGTCAGAACGATCTCAAGATATCCTTCTGCTACTAGTTTTTCAGCTTGTTCAATCACGCTTTCAGGCTTACGGGAACGCATGAGACCACGTGCCCACGGAATAATACAGAAGGTACAGAAATTGTTACAGCCTTCTTGAATTTTAAGGGAAGCACGCGTACGATCGGAAAAATTCGGTACGTCAAGCTCTTCAAATTCACGTGTTTTCATGATATTTCCTACCGCGTTAATCGGTGTGCGTTCTCCGCGAATCTGTGCAACATACTCCAATAAACGATCGCGGCCTTGTGTACCTACCACGATGTCAACACCTGGAATTTCAGCAATTTCTTTTGGTGAGGTTTGTGCATAGCACCCTGTAACAGCAACAATCGCCTCAGGGTTACGACGGATAGCACGTCGAATTACTTGACGGCTTTTTTTGTCACCAGTATTTGTAACTGTACAGGTATTAATAATGTATACATCGGCTACATCCTGCTCAAAGTCTACCCGTTCATAGCCATTCTGCTTGAACAGATTCCAAATCGCTTCTGTTTCATAACTGTTTACTTTACAGCCCAATGTATGGAAAGCAACCTTATTCATTGCTCTCCTCCTTTCACTGTTACGTATGACTTATTCAAAATGATAGGAAACGGCAGCTAGCAAATACTGACTAGCTGTTTCCGTGCGTAAAATACGGGGACCTAGCGAAACAGAATGGATACCATTTTCTTCTGCGTACTGAATTTCACTTTCAGAAAATCCACCTTCTGGTCCAATCATGACGAAAAGCGAGTCGCCAACAGACAAGTTTGACAGCACCTCGCCCAATCGTTTGGTATCTTCTTTTTCATAAGCAATAACAGCAGTTGTATAGCTTTTCGCATGTTCAACCACTTGCTTAAAGGAAAGCGGAGTTAACACCTCAGGTAAATAGGCCCGATGTGATTGCTCAGCAGCTTCTTTTACAATTTTTGACCAACGTTCCAGCTTTTTAGCTTCTTTCTTTGCATCTAGCTTAACGATGGTACGCTCTGATTGAAACGGTACAAAGGAAGTCGCTCCAAGCTCCGTTCCCTTTTGTAAAATCCACTCTAGTTTGTCCCCTTTTGGCAACCCCTGACCAATCGTTACCGATACGGGTAATTCTGTTTGTTTCGTAATATGCTCCACGATCTCAGCGCGCACTTCTTTGGGCTCCAAGGCAGAAAGACGGGCTTTAACCACCCGTCCTCTCCCATCGCTAACCAAAATATGATCGCCAATCTCTGTGCGCATAACCTTCACAATGTGGTGAACATCGTCCCCGGTAATAACCACTTGATTGTCAAAAAATTGTTGGCTATCTATAAAATAACGTTGCATCTGATTATTAACCCCATTATTCTAACGTTTTTTAGCGATAATTGCTACCCAGTCTTCCATGTAAACTGTTTCTATAACTTCCAAATTCGAGGCAGCTAATGCCTCTTTTACATCATTTTCACGCGCTCCAATAATCCCTGAAGCAATAAACGTACCGCCAGGCAATAATACACGATGAACATCATCCGTGAAACGAATAATTACTTCGGCTAAGATATTGGCAACCACGACTTCAACTTTTTCAGTAATCCCATCGAGCAGATTGTTCTGTTTCACCAAAACCTTGTCAGCCACTTTGTTAATGCTACAGTTCTCTTGAGCAGAACGAACCGCAATCTCATCTAAATCCATGGCCGTCAAGGAAGATGCGCCTAACTTAGCAGCAGCAATACTTAAAATTCCTGTGCCTGTTCCCACATCATAAACGCGATCCCCTTTTTTCAGGTAGCGTTCAATCGCACGAATGCACAGCACAGTGGTAGGATGTGTACCTGTACCAAAAGCCATGCCGGGGTCCATTTCGATAATAAGCTCCCCTTCTCGCTTTGGTTTGTACTCCTCCCAGATCGGTGTGATCGTGATATGTTCTGAAATGGCAACTGGCTTATAATATTTTTTCCAAGCAGATGCCCAATCATCTTCATGAACCTCGGTCATTGTAACGGTTCCTTTACCGACATCCAATCCGAAGGTCAGAAGTTCATTTACCTGTGTTTTAATTTCTTCAACGGTTTCGCCCAAATAGCTATTCACAGGGAAATAAGCTTTTACAATCACACCATCAGTTGGAAAGTCATCTGGTGAGAGGTGGTAGATTTCACCAAAAGGCGTGCTCCACTCACGGGATAAAATTTCGGGATCTTCAATGACAACGCCACCTGCTCCCGCTTCATACAAAATACTAGAGACAGCCTCAACCGCCTCTGCCGTGGTGTGAATACTAACTTCTGACCAATTCATGCTCTACCATCCCCCATCTAGCTTTCCACAACATATTATTCGCCTTATTCGCCACGTAATTTACGCTTGATTTTATCAAAGAAATTCTCTTCTGGTTGTTCATGCAGGGGTGCACCATCCTCTAGTCCCCCAAGTTCACGTAACAGCTCTTTTTGACGATCGGTTAATTTCGTAGGTGTCACTACTTTAACCTTCACGTGCTGATCGCCTCGTCCATTTCCACGTAAGTGTGGCACACCTTTTCCACGTAAGCGGAAGAAAGTGTTGGTTTGTGTTCCTGATGGGATTTTCAGCTTCACACGTCCATCTACTGTAGGCACCTCAATTTCATCACCTAGAGCGGCTTGAGCAAAATTAATTGGCATCTCACAATAAATATCGTTGCCATCACGTTCGAAGAAATCATGTTTACGTACACGGAACATAACATAAACATCACCCGCTGGTCCACCATTCACACCAGCTTCACCTTCGCCTGTAATGCGCATTTGCTGTCCATCATCTACCCCAGCAGGGATGTTAATGTGGATCGTGCGTTTGACTTTATTGCGACCAGTGCCTCTGCACGTTGAACATCTTTCCTTGATCTGCTTTCCTTTACCATGACAAACAGAGCAAACACGGCGATTAACAACGCGCCCAAATGGAGTGTTTGCCTGAACTTCCTCCTGTCCAGATCCATTACATCTTGAGCAGGTTTCTACCTTTGTACCAGGTTTGGCTCCACTGCCGTGACACGTATCGCATTCTACTTCACGTTGAATCTCAATGTCTCTTTCTTTGCCAAATACAGCATCCAAGAAGTCAATGTTGATCGCATACTCCAAGTCAGCCCCACGGCGCGGTGCATTTGGATTAGCACGACGTCCGCCGCCACCAAAGAACATGTCAAAGATATCACCAAAGCCGCCCATACCAGAAGCATCAAAGCCCCCGCCAAAGCCTTGGTTCGGGTCCTGATGCCCAAAACGATCGTATTGGGCACGTTTTTGGTCATCGGAGAGTACATCATATGCATCTTTGACTTCTTTAAATTTCTGTTCAGCATCTGCCTCTTTATTAACGTCCGGATGATACTGTCTTGCCAACTTGCGATATGCCTTTTTTATATCATCTGCACTGGCGTCTTTTCCAAGTCCCAGCACCTCATAATAATCTCGTTTCATACTTGTCTATCACTCCCGTATCCAAGACAATCAAAGATAATCTTAGCATGTATACTTTCAAGCTTCAATAGAATCCCCATTCCAAAAAGGAAAAGAGTCAAAGTCAACATTGTGTGACTTTGACTCCTCTTACAATCATTGTATTGTATTTATTCTTATTGTTTCTTTTCTTCGTCAACTACTTCATAGTCAGCATCTACTACGTTGTCTTTTCCTGCTTGATCTGCACCTTCACCGTTCGCATTTTGAGCCGCTTGTTGTGCTTGTGCTGCTTGCTCATACAATTTAACAGACAATTGTTGAACGATTTCAGAAAGCTCTTCCTTCGCAGCTTTAATCTCGTCGATGTTACCGCCTTCTAGAGCTTTTTTCGTTTTATCCTTCGCTTCGTTAGCTTTATCGATCTCAGCTTGCTCTACTTTACCTTCAAGGTCTTTTAGTGTTTTCTCAGTAGTAAATACTAACTGATCTGCTTCGTTGCGAATTTCTACTTCTTCTTTGCGTTTCTTATCTGCTTCGGAGTTTAGTTCCGCTTCTTTTACCATGCGGTCGATTTCCTCGTCAGACAGACCGGAGTTAGAAGTGATTGTGATTGCTTGTTCTTTACCTGTTCCCAAATCTTTAGCTCGAACGTTTACGATACCGTTAGCATCAATGTCGAAGCTAACCTCTACTTGTGGAACACCACGTGGTGCTGGTGGGATATCACTCAATTGGAAACGGCCCAACGTTTTGTTGTCTGCTGCCATTTGACGCTCCCCTTGCAGAACATGGATATCAACCGCTGTTTGGTTGTCCGCTGCTGTAGAGAACACTTGAGATTTACTTGTTGGGATCGTTGTGTTGCGATCGATCAACTTCGTGAATACTCCACCCAATGTTTCAATACCAAGAGAAAGTGGTGTTACGTCAAGAAGTACTACGTCTTTAACATCACCAGTTAACACGCCCGCTTGAACAGCAGCACCAAGGGCTACTACTTCGTCTGGGTTTACACCTTTATGAGGTTCTTGGCCAATGAATTTCTTGATTGCTTCTTGTACCGCTGGGATACGAGTAGAACCACCAACAAGAAGAACGCGGTCAATTTGGTTTGGAGAAAGACCAGCATCGGATAGAGCTTGACGAGTAGGACCCATAGTACGCTCTACCAAACCAGCAGAAATCTCTTCAAATTTCGCACGGGACAAACTAATCTCCATATGCTTAGGACCAGAAGCATCTGCTGTGATAAACGGTAAAGAGATCGTAGTAGTAACAACGCCGGACAAATCTTTTTTCGCTTTCTCAGCCGCATCTTTCAAACGTTGCATAGCCATGCGATCTTGAGCTAGGTCAATGCCGTTTTCTTTCTTAAATTCAGCTACCAAATAATCCATGATCACTTGGTCAAAGTCGTCTCCACCTAGTTTGTTATCTCCAGAAGTAGCTTTTACTTCAAAGAAACCTTCAGACAACTCAAGGATAGATACGTCGAATGTACCGCCGCCCAAGTCATAAACTAGGATTGTTTGGTCTTCATTTTTCTCTAAACCATAAGCAAGTGCCGCTGCTGTAGGCTCGTTGACAATGCGCAAAACTTCCAAACCAGCGATGCGTCCTGCATCTTTAGTAGCTTGGCGTTGGCTGTCATTGAAATAAGCAGGAACTGTGATAACTGCTTGAGTCACCGGTTGTCCTAGATATGCTTCTGCATCTGCTTTAAGCTTTTGCAGAATCATTGCGGAAACCTCTTGAGGTGTATAATCTTTACCTTCTAATGTTTCTTTATGGTTTGTACCCATCCAACGTTTGATGGAGATAACCGTATTATCAGCGTTTGTAATTGCTTGGCGTTTTGCTGTTTCACCAACAATGCGCTCTCCGTTTTTGAAAGCAACTACAGAAGGTGTTGTACGGTTTCCTTCAGCATTGGCAATAACGATAGGCTCGTTACCTTCCATAACCGCTACACAAGAGTTAGTTGTACCAAGGTCAATACCAATTACACGACTCATAAATCTTTTCCTCCTCGATTATCTACAATATGTGAATGATTTTTGGGCTAAAACATCTACTTTTACGCGTTTACTTTAACCATTGCAGGACGGATAACACGGTCCTTGAATTGATAACCCTTTTGTAATTCTTCTACGACAACATTTGCTTCGTATTTAGAATCTTCCACTTGCATCACAGCCTGATGTACATGTGGATCAAACGCATGACCAACTGATTCAATAGCTTGTAGGCCTTCTTGCTCGAATACCTGGATTACTTGGCGGTACACCATTTGCACCCCTTGTAAAATACTTTCAGTAGTAGCAGTATTAGGATCAACAGCAAGAGCGCGTTCAAAGTTATCAAGCGCTGGCAGTAAGGATTCCACTACCTTTTGAGAGGCATATTTTTGTAAATCCTCTTGCTCTTTACGTGAGCGACGACGCATATTATCCATATCTGCCAAGTTGCGTAGCAAACGGTTTTCTTGCTCTTGCAATTGAGCCTGAAGACGCTCCACTTCCATTGCTAGGTCAGATGTTTCACCTGTTTCTGTTGCCTCAGTTTCAGCTTGCTCATTTTGCTCAGCTTGGTCTTGAGCCATTTCTTCTTGCTCAAGTTCAACCTTTGCTTTCTCTTCGCTCAATCTGATTACCTCCTCTTGTGTGACTAATAATCTATGTAAGCGAGCAACTGTAACCCGCCCGCCTTGTGCGTCATGAATCCTCTTGCTCCTCTGAAGATCGTCCTTCTATCTGTGCAGTTAACATCCGTGACAATCCCAAAGCAATGAAATCCAGGACAGCAATCACTTTACCATACTCCATACGCGTAGGTCCAAGTATACCAATAGTACCTACAGGCTTACCGTTAAAGGAATAATTGGTCGTAACGATGCTACAATTCTTCATGGCGTCAAGATGATTTTCATGACCAATGCGTATCTGCAATCCCTTCTCATTGGTTTCGAACAGATGCGTCATTTGGTCACTGCGTTCAAACAGCTCTAAAATCTCTTTGACTTTTTCTACATCCTGAAACTCTGGCTGCTCCATGAACTTAGTAGTTCCTCGCAGCAACAAACGATCAGATGAATCACTTTCAATAGCATTACTAATCATAGTTAGCATCTCTTCATAATGATTCACATGACGCTTCAACTCATCAGATACTTCTTGATACAAGCGTTGGCGCAATTGCCATAATGGTGTATCTTGCAATCTTGTGTTTAAAACGTTAACCAATTTCTCCATATCGCTCGGTGATAGTCCCGTCGGCAAATCAATACGCTTATTTTCTACACGCCCTGTTTGAGTTACAATAATCGCTACAGCTTGTGTGTCACTCAAAGGGATAATTTGCAGATGTTTCAAGCGATGTTCAAAGATTTCTGGTCCAAGAACAACTGCCGTATAGTTAGTCAATTGGGATAAGACTGATGCTGTCTGTTCCACGGCATTTTCAAAATGCAAGATCCGATCAGCAAACATTTGCTTCCAAGTGCTTACATCTACATTATTCTTCAACAAATTAGGCTCCACTATGTGGTCCACGTAGAAGCGATAGCCTTTCGTGGAAGGAACACGTCCCGCAGAGGTATGCGGCTGCTCCAAATAACCCAAATCCTCCAAATCAGACATTTCGTTGCGGATCGTAGCCGAACTGAAGGTGATTTCAGGCCGTTTTGAAATGGTTCTGGAGCCAACGGGTTCTGCTGAATGAATATAATTTTCAATAATAGCTTGCAAAATAAGCTTTTGTCGCTCCGTTAGCATATCTAAACGCCCTCCTTCTAACATGTTTGGCTATGTCGATTGGCAACTTCTGGTTTGGTTTTGTTAGCACTCAGATCAAGCGAGTGCTAACGGATACTATTAACTTATCAAGTGACAGATGATTTGTCAACTTCTCTCCTATGAAAAATGCAAAAAAATAGGAGAAAAAAAGCACTTTTTTCGGGTTTCTCCGCATAAAAGTGCTTCCTGATGTCATTTTCTAAAATTTGATACCTTGTCTCTTCTCTTCCTACTTCATTCATATGATATTCCATCTACACGCGTAAAAAAGCAGCAAACACTTCGTTGCCAAGTGGTAAGCCCTTTGGTGTTAGACGTACATGCTGGTCTACGATTTCTATCATTCCCTTTTGAAGTTCCTGCTGTAATGTTTCTCCAAATTCTTCTTGGACGGTTCGACCAAAGCGATTAGCAAAGCTCTCCATATCTACTCCTTCACGCAAACGTAAGCCCAGAATCATTTGCTCCTCCATTGCTTCCTTCTGCGTTACCTCAAATTCCTCTACACGCGGAGAGCCTTCCATTGCCATTCGTGTGTACACAGCTAGCGGACCGGCATTAACATGTCTTTTTCCATTTATATATCCATGCGCTCCAGCCCCAATACCATAATAATCCTGGTTTAACCAATAGGTCTTATTATGCTTGCTCTGTTTACCCGGCTTGGCAAAATTACTAATCTCGTACATGGACATTCCGTTTTTCTCAAGTGTTTCTATTAAAAGAAGATACATCTCTAGCTCAGTGTCCTCTGTCGGTAGTGGTAATTGATCTTTTTGATACAGAGTATGAAATAAGGTATTCTCCTCTACTTTTAAACCGTAGGAGGATAAGTGCGTGATTGGTAGTTCCATGGCTTTTTGCAAGCTTTGAGCAAACATCTCCATGGTCTGATCCGGCAGACCAAACATTAAATCAATTGAGATGTTGTCAAACCCAGCTTGAATCGCATTATTCACACTTTGATAAACCTCATCTACATCATGAATACGGCCAATTCGTTTTAATAAATCACTTTGGAATGATTGGACACCAAAACTAATTCGATTTACTCCAGATGACCTCATCAGCTTCAATTTCTCCAGATCAGTAGTACCTGGATTTGCTTCCATGGTCCATTCTAGATCAGCACTAAAATAAGGAGCCAGATGTTCATTTACCATATGCAAAAATAGCGCCATTTGCTCCTGGTCTAAATACGTTGGAGTGCCTCCTCCAACAAAGATTGTCTCTATCTTCTCTGGAGGATTTTGTTGGAACGTTAACGTCATTTCCCGGCGTAAAGCTTCTAAGTAATCCCAGACCAACTGAGGATTATTGGTAACAAAAGAATTAAAATCACAATAGTAACATTTATTAGTACAAAAAGGGATGTGGATATATACAGCATTTGGGGACATCTCTACCCCTCCTTGTTTACGAAATTGAGCCTAACAAAGCGAAGACCTGACAGCCAGAATGGTGTCAGGCCACGACTCTAAGATATCAACTATGCATAGAACAGCCTTCATGCTTTTCGTTGCCATTGAGCATTTACCTGTATCAAAACTGTATTCTGTTTAACCTACAAACATTGATAAAGCAATGTTTTAGGGTTGCTAGAACATCATAATGTATTCTTATCTATCACGTCAACTCGCCGTCATCCTCTAAGTATGACGGGGGTCACGATAGGTAGATGTAAGAAAATCTATTCAACAAAGGGGCTTATTATAATAGAAACAATATAATAACTAAAGTCTACGATAATAAAAGGCCGTGTATATTTGGATACTTGCTAATTTCCGTATACATACGTAGAGATGTTCTTGTTTCCCCTTCTTGCTCTGCAACTTTTGCCGTAACCCCTTTATATGATTGATATAGTACAGGCTGTTCTAAGCGGTGAAGTTCTCCTTCACGATACCATTTCATCCATACTTGTAATTGAGCAAAATTTAAACGTATATGTAACTCCTCCATAACCTTCTTTTACTGGAACACCTGCTAGTCTAAGCTCAATTGCCTTCGTCTCACACATTATGGGGTCAACCCAATTTTAGAGGGCTTTTTACTTTTTAGGAACTTTTGAGAGATAGATCGATGAATGATTCCAAGGAATTCATTACGGATTAACGATGTTATCTTTGTTCCGGGACTTGCCGTTTGCGGAACTTTTACCGATGTCCAAGCAAATTCCTCCTGTCCAACATATTTTAACTAGCAGATGTGAGGAGGTGATTTTTATGGTACGTATTCTCGATTATAATGCAACTCAACCACTTGATCGTTTCGACGTAGCACAGTCATTTACTATCAATAGCACGCCAAATAGAACTGACTTAGCAAACATTAAAATTAGAATACCCCATTCCTGCGCTGTGCCTAATCGCGTGGAATTAGTAGCAACTGTTGGTGTTCGGGGCATTACTAATATCTCTCAGATCCTTTTTAGAATCTTCCGTGACGGAATAGAGATTTTTAATACACTAGTAGGTATTGAGTCAACTGATTCTGAACAAAACTATGTCGTTACATTTCAGGCGATTGATAGTAATGTAAGATCGGGTTGTCATGTTTACAGTTTAACTGCAGAAAACCTGGCTCCAGATACTAGAGCGGATGTAGTTGGCCCCATTTCTTTTAGTGGGCTAGCTATACAGACGAGGCATTAACTTTCGCACCCGTGTAGGGTGCTTTTTTATTTACATGCCAAAAGTATCAAGGGTTCATTGCATTTAATTACATTTAATCGCATGAAATCTTATCGTTTGAAGCTAAATAAACTGACGCCTAGTGAATTTAGGCGTCAGTTAACTACCTAACTGCCAGAGCTTTCCTTACAGTCTACAAAACAGGGGCTTGCCAAATTGACTTGATATCCCTCAAGTTTTGATCTTCATTCTATGGAAATCATTTCTTCAAAACATGGGTTATCATCTTCTTTCCCAAATTAATAACATAAAAACAAACAGAGATGATCCTGGACATTGATTAAAACGCTGCAAGTGGCATTTTTTGAAATTTTTAATTTATTGTGGTTTTTTTGATCGTTTTGATTACCCGATCAACCATAGGGAAGATCGAGAGGTCAGTCTGTTATTAACTGAAATATTATTTTTTTACAGCATGGATGTAATGAATCGTTTCGAATGCAGACAAATAGTCTGTACGATTACGAAAAAATTGATTATTAATAGTAACTGGTGATAAATGTTCATAAATGAGAAAACCTGAGTTTTCTAACATTTTCTCCATTTCATCATAAGAAAAACATGATTTCATTGGCTCACCACTAGCTGACGCCATTTGAACCATATTTTGAACTCTATTAGACATTCCTTTTTCTTCAAAAAGTTTGTCGTCTGCATAATCAAAAACGATAGAACTTCCTGATGGAACTTCGGCAAATAATTTATTGATCAAGTTGGCATTTTCCTCTTTTGTTACATAATAAGAAACACCTAAAAGACTAAAGAAAGTTTTTTTGTTAGGCATAAAACCTTCTTCAACAAGATTTTGAATCGTAAATTCTTTGGTGAAATCTATTGACACAAAATGAAGATTATTCGGAATTTGATAATTAGCATTTGCTAACCTTATCTTTTTAAAGTCTTGAGTGGCTGGATAATCAACTTCAAATATTTCTAAGCTGTCGTTTAATTCTGGGTGTCGGAAACAAAAGGTATCTAATCCAGCCCCTAGAATGACATACTGTTTTACGCCTAGCAACATTTCATGGAATAATACGTTTTCACAATAGGCAGCACGTGCTAAAGGAGTTGGAGAAAGTTGGACCTGTGTAATCCATTTTAAAATTTCATCTGGATGATCTTGAAACTTCTTTGCAATTTCTTTATTGAAGAATGGAATTCCTTTAATCATGTTCTCACGAATATCTGAAAATTCTCTTGGGGTAATTAATTCTTTTGCAATAAAATCATCAAAAATTTTTGGTGTGTCATATTTGCTGTGGTATGCTCGGCCAAAGGCTGATAGTAAGGAAGTTAAACTTGACTCATTTTTCTTCATACATTAATCCTCCCATATAACAAAAATAAGATTCCCCTGGCCAGGAGAATCTTATTATATACACAAATATTTTAAATGTAAATTATATCATAAAAAATTTTTTTGTCAACAAAAATTTATAATAACAAATTTTCTTGTAGTATGAGGCTAAAATAATCCCCCACCATTTTACCACTTTGGTGGCTATAGGGTGGGGGAAGTGAATTTTTGGTATTAACACAAATCGTAAAACCCTTTATTTATCAGCTATTACTTGTCATCCATACGTAAAACAGCCATAAATGCTTCATGTAGTTATTGAGCAACGAGCTGTATCTAGTTGTATTCTACTACATCCTATAACTATTGATATAACAAGGTTTTATAAGTGCTGAAATATCATAGTGTATTCTAGTACAGCCTGTTATATCGACGTTCTCCCTCCAATTACGGTGGCAGTAGGGTGGCAGTGTTTTTAATGAACTAATCAATGGAACCTTCCCATTTCGATCATTCTTTCGCGAAACTAAAGCAAAGAATCGCATAAAATGCATTTATTATAGAGGGCTTTTCATTTCAGCCCTCTATCTTCTCTATCCTTGAGCATAACTCATGCTGCCAATCCGCGTCGTTCGTTATACTGGCGATCAAGGATAAGTTTTTGAGTTTTGCAATCTCCCAAGCTCTTTGAGCGTTTGCACTCAGACAATGGCTCATTTCTGTCATTTCCGAGTCGTTAAGCTCCCTCCCCTAAAAAGTTCTTTTTGATAGGTACCCATTTAAACAAATAAGAGATCATTAAAATTCAAAGAATAAATACTCTGATTAAACGGCATATTATCATTTAGGAAATTAAATTTAATCTAAGGAGAAAAAATGGCAGATCTTACTGGACTGAAATCGTTATTTAGTATCACTCAAAATCAAACAGATCCCCGAAAACCAGTCATCTTAAATCTTATTCCTTCTGATAAAAATTTTAAAATAACAGATGTGGTTTCAAGTAAAGTACAACTTACATGGATTACTAAAGATGTTCGTTTTCAAAATAATACCGTAGAATCAGCGTTTAATATTTTTCCGTTTGATCCTTCCAATCTAAATTCTACAATGGAGGGGGGAATGCCTGTTAGAGTACCTGCAATAGGTAGTTTACGAACTGAAGAGTTAGAAGGTGTTCCTGGACAATTAGCACAACTTGCAGGTAGTGTACCAATACCCATAGAATTACAAGTTAATGTGTCAGTAAGATGGATTGTAACTAATGAGAGGGGGGAAGAAATACCTGAAGGACCTACTACTTTCACAGCTCCAAATGGTCTCGATACATCCGAAGTTTCTCTCGTATTTACGCCACCAATCGTAGAAGATAACTCAGATACCTCTCTACAAACGATAACACGTTATGTTTATGCTAATGTAAGACTTTCTGCAGCTGGTTCATCTCCTGTTGAATTTAATATTCCTGAGCCTATTCCAAATACACCCACTGGAATTCCTTTTGTAATTCCAGCAATCCCAATTCCTAAATTGGCTGCGTTTTTTTTACACCCCAATTTTGCTTCTGGTGGAGAGTATGGAGACGGGGCAGTGTTAATTGTTGTTCCTAATAATTCACGATTAGATAACGCTACAGCCGTTATGAATACTATTCATACACTTCAATCAGCTATTTCTTCATTATCTGCTATTACTGAACTTGCCGCTTTCTTTCTAGGGCTTACTCAACTTGCCAACGCATTATCAGTACAAACATATACTGTATTTCGTAAAACTGATAGCATTAACTATTTAGCTGATATTACCCTTATTGATCGAGGAGTTTTCGGTGACGATACAGAAGCTGAGGATGAACTAAGCTCTCTTATTTTTATTGGACCTCCAGGAAAGAAATTGTCCTGCTCTAATGAACGCCGAAATGAAATCGGAGAAGGTCAATTCGAACTTACAGTCGGTCCAAAATTATACGTTTCCGTTCCTACTCTACATTTGTCACACCCTGGAACTAAACCTGATGGAAATGAGATTAACATAATTAAAGAACCTGATAATACACCAGACCATAATTTTGCTGATTTGTCATCAATGCGTTTCCTATGAAACACGGATGGGTACGAGTTAATATTCCCTTAGTATTACAAAATCTTGCAGATTGGAGGGTTCGTATTGCTAATATTGAGGGTTTACCAGAAGTTACAATTAAGGCTCCCTTAGGAAATTACCCAGTCATCGTAGAAGCAGATAAATCTTTGCTTAACATACGCATAAAAGCACGTATTCAAATTCCAATAGTTATGGAACAAGAACAATTAATTGATATCCATATTCCCTCACCATACTATTTCCATCTTTAGGAAGGATTCTTTTAAAAATTCCATGTATCAATTATCTAGTAATTCTTAAATTGAATAATCTATCAAAACAATTCCCTGCAAACCATCCTTGCGTGGGGTATTATTCCCGGATCTTGTAGTAGGAATAGCCAACCCAACATAACACTTTGCATAACATAATAGCATTCGACATAAATATCTCAAAATATATCTTCTATTATATATAGTTTGATTGACCTGTTTTTTGCAAAAGAAAAAATCGTTTCCTTATTTCTTTAGGAGACGATTTTTTTCATTTTATTTCATCCTTGTATTTTTTCTAAACTAATACCACGCTTTTCCCTAACATCACTGAACTGTTACCAAGGGGCTC
>NZ_JAPTNK010000023.1:0-65245 GCF_026891775.1 Brevibacillus halotolerans | reverse complement strand
TTAGGCACGCCGCCAGCGTTCGTCCTGAGCCAGGATCAAACTCTCCATTAAAGTAGTTCTTGATCAAAGCTTCAAAACTTGCTTGGCTAGTGTTTCTATCAAACATTTTACTGTTCAGTTTTCAAAGTGCAATTATTTCTTGTCCTAAAACCGACCTTTTAAATACTATCATAAGTATTTAATTAAGTCAACAAGTTTTTTCAATTCTTGTTTTCGTTTCTCGTTTGTGTCTCTCGGACAAGAAATAATCTATCATGAATCAATATATAAAGTCAATAGTTTTTATGTATTTTTTTTTGAAATCTACTTTTACTTTGAAATTCAAACGAATAATGATAGAGCAGATTCCTTTTGTTATAAGGTTTTTAAGACATTTTTAGTTTTACAGAGATTCTTCCTTTATACTTTTTTTTCTCACGTATTTGGAAAGCTCTCTAGGTGATGCAAAGCGAGCGTACATCCTAAATAATGTTGCATATCTTTCTTCCATTGCCCTTTTAACTAAATGATCAATTCGCTTATCCCCGAAATCTAGTAACATTTCCTCTAATTCACGTTTCAGCAGATATTCGACTTCCTGACATTCTTTTGTAGTAAGCAATAATCCTAACAAATATTATCATCTCCCGGAAATAAGTCTACGTATATCATTTCCTGTAGGCTCATTCCCTATTCTTATTTTTTCTATTACTTTTTTTAATATAATTAAAAACAAAACGCTTTATATGGGAAGTTTTTAATCCCCCGTTACGAAAAATCAATCTACATACAGGCACTGACAGTGAAAAGGGCAATAAAAAAACCGCTATTTGAGCGGCTTTCCATTGCAATGCAATTATTTGATAAGAGGATTCAGGAGTTGAGGTGTTATTACTGACTCGATAACCGCTGCTACAAATAACATGACAACAATCAAAATAAATGTTTTCCAAAGAATGCGCAGACTATCTCCCCAGTCTCGTTTTACTCGATCCCTTTTTTGTGGTGCAAAAAGTGCCCCAATTGAACGAAATGATAATACACCAAAACGAATCCCCAACCCTGCTGCAAAAAGGATAGCAACAATCTCAATAACACCGTGTGGAAGAATGCCATATACAAGCATTTCCCATGTGCTGAGCCCTTTTGGATTGGGCACTGTTAAGATATATCCAAGTACAGCACCGTTCATAAATAAACCCCAAATAGGGAAAATGGCAAAAAACGTCCCCATCCCCAGCATCATGATCGCCGCCATTAGGTTATTCATAAAAATAACTCTTATGGTTGCAAAAATATTATTTTCCAACTGGAGCCCTTGAGAAACTTCTCTGACCTGTTCAATCATTTTTTCCAAAATCGTACTTAAACTAGCCGAATTAAGCATTCCAACAATTACACCTGCAAGCAGAATAAAGAGAGCAATTCCAAAATATTTCCGTGTTCCTCTCCAAATGTCACTAATAAAACCCCTCACTATACCCACTCCAATCTTACTTAACTATCCATTTCATTCATTTTACCTTTTTATACACATAGATGCGAAAGAATAACCTTTTCCAAATTGCATAAAATGTAGGGGGACAAACTGCTAAAAGGAGGTAGCTTATCATTATGAAGTATATGTTCGTAATCAGTTCTAAGAAGTTAAAACAGTTTTTTATTATTTGTATGGCCTTAATTCTTGGGGCAGGCATTGCTTATGCCGAACGTGACAGCTTGCATGTTTTCTCCGCCTCCGTTGATAAAAACAAAGGCCCACAAGCCATTTATAAGGTGGATACAAAGGAAAAAAAGGTTGCTCTGACATTTGACATTAGTTGGGGAGAAACGCGGACACAGCCCATTCTCGATATTTTAAAAGAGAAGAAGCTCGACAAGGTTACCTTTTTCCTCTCTTCTCCATGGAGTCAAAAGCACCCTGAAATGGTAAAGAAAATTGTTGACGGCGGTTACGAAATTGGCTCGCATGGTCACCGGCATGATAATTATAGCCGTTATTCTGAAGAACAAATGCGGACCCAAATCGGCAAAGCTGATACCATTCTCACTGAGCTAACAGGGAAAAAGCCTAATTTAATCCGTATGCCAAATGGTGATTTTGATAAACGGGTGCTTCGCGTAGCAAATGACATGGGCTATATGGTTATTCAATGGGATACCGATTCTCTTGACTGGATGAATCCTGGCACGGATCGAATCATCCAAAGGGTTGTCTCAAAGGCCCATCCCGGTGATATTATTCTGATGCATGCAAGTGATTCCTGCAAACAAACTCATCTTGCCCTACCGGTTATTATCGACAAATTACGGTCTCAAGGATATGAATTCGTGACCGTATCTGAATTAATTTCAGGATCAAAAATCAAAAGCGAGGAAATTAAGTAATTCGTAAAAAACAAAGCCTATGTCCTAAACAAAAAGCTACTCCCGCACAAATGGAGTAGCCTTTTGTTTGTCATAAGTAAGATATGTAAACCTTGCCTAGATTAAAAAGATTTCGACGTTTTTGTTTTCGATTTCTTCGTTTGCTCCGTTCGCGTAGTTAAGCGATGTAGTTGTAAAATCTGCCAAACATTACAGAACAGCAAAGGTACCACCATTACAGCAATAGCTTTAAAATCATCTTGCTTTAAAGCAGGCAGCCACTCAATAGCCGTCACCACAAAAATAAAGAATACTGTAGGTACCCATGCCGTTGGATTCGTCATCTTTACTTTCGCATATGCCGTTATTAGCGCTATTGACAGCAGCAAGACAGGTTCAACAAAGTATGGAAGCACCGAGCTTCCTTGTCCAAAAGCAATATACCGTAAATAAACCATGTCAAAAAAAGCAAATAATATAAAGAAAATTTGGATATTCTTTCGCAAAGCCTTGCTCTTCATTGAATTTAATACAAGGTAATTAAACATCATATACGCAAAGAAACCCATTTGAGCTACAATGCTAGTCGTTAAACCTAACAACAAATTCATCAATAGTCCCATAAAAAAATTAGCAATAGAACCATGGTATAAATTTTCCTGGGTAACTAACCCCATAAGCATTCCGCCGATACCACCCAATAACAGTGTTGTACCGAATAACCATCCATAATTACGCAAACTCAAGGCTGGTCCCCCCTTCATTGGCTCCTTATGATTTTACCATGCATGCAAGAAAATTCTAGCGTAAGAAAACAAAAAACTGCACATTTTATAAATAGCTGAGGACTGTAAAAGGAGGGTGTTCCCTGCTAATGTTAAACAAGCATGTCTTTGTTGCCCTGATCCCTGTGATTACATGTGGTCTTCTCTTATCAAGCTGTGGAACAACGTCACAAAGCCATCCCCAGCCTGATTACAAATCCACCAAGACGATGGTTCTTGATATTTTGCAAACGGATGAAGCAAAAAAAACCATGGAGTCCATGATGAAAGACGAAAGCTTCCAAAAAAATCTCATCATGAATCCCGAGACTGTGCGTACTACGCTTATCCAAAGTATAGCAAAACCGGACAATCCACACATCAAGCAAGCATTTAAAGATCCCAAGTTCACCAGTACCTTAGCTAAATCCATGAAGGATGAGAATAAAAAGCTGTTAAAAGAGCTTATGAAAGACCCTGAGTATCAGCAAATGATGCTTAGTATTCTCAAGGATCCCGATTATGAAAAAAGCTTACTTGATTTGATGAAAACCTCCGCCTATCGTAAACAAACGATGCAAATCATGAAGGATAGCTTAGAAAGCCCCATGTTTCAAGCAGAGATGCTTAAAATCATGACGAAGGCCCAAGAGGATATGATGAACCCTCAGAATTTAAACGAAGGAAAAAAAGGCAAGAAGAAAGAGAAGAAAAAGAAATCATCGGGTGGATAAAAAAGAAAGAGGTGAGCTTATTCTCACCTTTTTCTTTTTTTTATTGGGGCATACTTCTGTTAAATCTTTGATGCTGTTGGTTATTTACATAGTCGATCGACATCTTGAGCAAGCTGCATATAAATTTGTCCAATAGCGTTTTCGGTTTTATAAATGGATGGAGAGTATTCAGGCTCCTGCGGATGATTCTCTGGTTGGCCAAGCGGGATTTGAGCGATCAGGGGACAGGATAGGGTTTCTGCTAGCTTAGAACCGCCTCCCCGTCCAAAGACATACTCTTTGGAACCATCCTTAGCTTCATACCAGGCCATATTCTCCACGACCCCCAAAATTTTATGACCTGTTTTCATTGCCATAGCTCCCGCTCTTGCTGCTACAAATGCCGCTGTAGGATGAGGCGTGGTCACAATAATTTCTTTGCTCTGCGGGATCATGGTATGAATATCAAGTGCTACGTCACCTGTTCCTGGGGGTAAATCAAGCAAGAGATAGTCAAGGTCTTCCCCCCAGTGTACCTCACTGAAGAAATTCCGAAGCATCTTACCCAGCATAGGACCGCGCCAAATGATAGGGGAGTTATCTTCAACAAAGAACCCCATCGACATTACTTTTACACCAAACTTCTCTACTGGTAAAATGGTCTGTCCAATAACCGTAGGGCGTTGCTCAATGTTCATCATATCTGGAACACTAAATCCATAGATGTCTGCATCAATAATTCCTACTTTTTTGCCTAAACGTGCTAGTGCGACCGCTAAGTTAACTGTAACTGTAGATTTACCAACTCCACCTTTGCCAGAGGTAATCGCAATAAATGTTGTCTTTGAATTTTCAGCAAGGATAGGATGCAAAACATTTGTCTGACCCGGCCCCTGTCCTTGGCCCTGAGAAGCTGTAGCCTGCCCTCCACGCAATTGTTGGCTGAGCGCAGCCCTTTCCTCTTCTGTCATGGCTCCAAAGCGAACATCGACTTGCTCCGCGCCCAAAGCACGAATCGCTTGCACCACATCATCTTGAATTTTTACCTTTAATGGACAGCCAGATATGGTAAGCACTACTTCCAGAGAAACATGCCGTTCTTCAATCGCTATATTGCGAATCATATTAAGCTCTACTAAGCTTCGATTTATCTCAGGATCTTTAACGTCACGTAATGCTTCGAGAATTTTCTCTTTCGTTAGCATGTTGAATCCACCTCGATTTTCTAGTTGGGAAACAGGCTTAGGGGTACGCATATACCCGTTGCCTAGTTTAGTAAATCACATGGTGTTCCCTTGCTGTTTCCTAATTTTTGCCCTCATTATAGCATAGTTACAGACTAAACAAGCACACCCAAACTATGGTGCGCTTGTAGCTGTGCTCTTTTCTCCCGCATAATGACGTAAGATTCCCTGATAAATCGCGTTTGCCATTGCTTTTTGATAATCTGCTGATTCCAGTTTTCTTGCTTCTTCAACATTGGATAAAAAACCTACTTCCACAAGCACTGATGGTGTCTTTACTTCCCGAATTAAAAAAATATCATCCGTCTGCTTGGGGCTTCTATCGGTATTTTCTAATACACGTTTAATTTCATCCTGAATGAGAAAGGCCATTTTCTTACTTTCTTGAAAACCAGGGAAGTAAAAGGTTTGGGCGCCTCTCCACTTCTCCTGCGGAATGCTGTTTAAGTGAATGCTAACTAAAAAATCAGGAGCATTGTCGTTAATAAATTTCACTCGATTGCGAATATCCTCCGACTTTCGTTTTCTTAACTTACTAGCACCCTCTGATGACAAATCCCTATCATCTTCACGCGTCATGATTACATAAGCTCCTGACTCCTGCAAAAAATCACGTAAATATAGACTGATAGGCAATGCCACATCTTTTTCAACCACTTTTCCATCCTTACTTACTGCACCACCATCCACGCCACCATGGCCCGCATCAATTGCTATTACTGTCCCTGCCAAAGGCAATGTCCAGGTGGACCAAGAAGAATGTGCGGGTAACTTGTACGTAAATATGATGACCAGCAGAAAGCAGGCGAGCACCCACCCTACTACTTTTTTAGTCACTTCGACCGCCCCTTTGTCCAATTCTCTTCTTCATCATATGGATTAACATGGACAATTATGACGGGGTTGTCTATAAAAGTCAGACGGGAAAGTATGCGGATTGATGTCAACCTGTAACGGCTCTAATGTGTGGGCTGCTCATAGCATGGCGTGATATGGAGATGATAAAGAGATCAACCTTTTATAAAATGTGCACCTTAACTTACTGGAAGGAATGCTTACGAATGCCAAAGCCTATTGCCATACCTGATCTTTCAAAACGACCGTATAGTCTGAAGGTGGAGCGTCTAATGGATTTATCACCAGATGTCTTATTTCAAGCGTGGACGAAGCACTTTGATCGTTGGTTTGCAGCTCCTGGAACTGTATTGATGAAAGGGGAGGTCAACTCACCCTTCTTTTTTGAGACGCAATTTGAAGAGGAACGTCATCCTCATTATGGAAGATTTCTCAGACTTGAGCAGGACTGTCTGGTTGAATTAACCTGGGTCACTGGGGGTAAAGGGACAAAGGGGGCTGAAACAGTTGTCACGGTTGAGCTTGAGTCACATAGCAATGCTACACTGCTCCGTCTTTCCCATGCCGGATTTCCAGATCAAGAGTCCAGAGACCAACATGAACAAGCGTGGCCACTTGTGCTTGAGCAGCTTAACAAGAGAATGACAGCACCAAGTAGCTAATGAACAAAGAATTTCTTCGAGGAATAACATGAGTATGGTCAAATTATGGTCCAGACATGATACTACTTGATCAAAAGAAAACAAGCCCCAAATCAATAAATGATTTGAGGCTTGGATCCTTATGATAACAGTAAAATTAACGTTTAGAGAACTGAGGCGCGCGACGAGCCGCTTTAAGACCGTATTTTTTACGTTCTTTCATACGAGGGTCACGAGTCAAGAATCCAGCGCGTTTAAGAGCACCGCGAAGTTCTGGATCTGCTTTTAGCAATGCACGAGCAACACCATGACGGATAGCTCCTGCTTGACCAGTTGTACCTCCACCACCAACGTTTACTAAAACATCATAGTGACCTAGAGTTTCAGTAAGAACTAGTGGTTGTTTTACGATCAGCTTTAAAGTTTCCAAACCAAAATAGTTATCCATATCACGCTTGTTGATCAGAATGCGACCTTCGCCTGGTACCAAGCGAACGCGTGCTACGGAGTGTTTACGACGACCTGTACCGTAGTATTGAACTTGTGCCACGAGTCATTTCCTCCCTTTTATTAGCCGCGAATTTGCCATGCTTCTGGTTTTTGAGCAGCATGTGGATGCTCAGTACCTGCATATACTTTAAGTTTTGAGAACATTTGACGTCCCAAGCTGTTTTTAGGAAGCATACCTTTAACAGCCAATTCGAACAAACGATCTGGGCGTTTGTTCAACATTTCACCAGCAGGAGTTGCTTTCAAACCACCTGGGTGCATGGAGTGTCTATAGTACATTTTATCAGTAAGTTTTTTACCAGTAAGCTTGATTTTGTCAGCATTAAGAACGATTACGAAATCACCAGTGTCAACGTGTGGTGTAAATTCAGGCTTTAGTTTACCGCGTAGGATAGATGCTACTTCGCTCGCAAGACGACCAAGAGTTTGGCCTTCAGCGTCAACGATGTACCATTTACGCTCAACTTCTTGCGTTTTCGCCATATATGTGGTACGCATGTTTGTCCCTCCTAGATATCTTGCCGTTCAATGTTAAAGGCCAAAGCTGCAACGGTGAACAACTTTACCTTGTGTATCCTAATTCGTACTAACTCAATTTTCAATCCCGGGGCTAGAGTGGGGCTAGCGGGTATGAAAATACCATTAGTTATCATACTATATAGATCATGTGAGAGTCAAGGAAAACGAATGGGCTATTCCTTGTAAAATACTTCCCACATTGTAAGACCATGGGGAGGTGCTGTCTGTCCTGCCAATTCCCGATCGCACCCTGCAAGAATACGAGGAATATGATCTGGACTTAGCTTTCCTTCTCCAACATTGAGCAAGGTTCCCGCAATGATTCTTACCATGTTATATAAAAACCCGTTGCCGCGACAAATAATCCAAAGAAGTGTTCCTTCTTGTTCAATTTTCACGTCATAAATGGTACGCACCTTATTCTCCACATGCGTCCTTGCAGAGCAAAAAGAAGTAAAGTCATGCGTTCCTATCAAATGGGTGGCAGCTTGTCTCATCGCTTCCACATCTAGCGGATAGCGAACATGCCAAGCATAGCGGTGGCGAAAGATGTCTGGCACCTGAGTATTGTTGATACAATATCGGTATTCCTTCTCTCTAACGTCAAATCGAGCATGAAAGGATGGCTCTACCTCCTCTATTGTTTGAATGACAATCGAGTCAGGTAGCTGATTATTAAGAATCCAACACCATTTTTCTATGGGAATGGTTGATTTGGTATCAAAGTGAAAGGTTTGACCCTTGGCATGAACACCTGCATCTGTACGACCAGACCCGTGAATTTGAATCGTCTCGCCAGTAATGCGCATAATGGCTGCCTCAATCTTCCCTTGAATGGTTACTTGTTCAGGCTGAACTTGAAATCCACTATAATCAGTTCCATCATAGGCAACAATACCTTTTAATCGTTTCATGTTCTCCACCATCCTACAACTACCACAAGAACCAGCATAAATAACAACAGGATGCCGTCTCGATAACTAAATTGCAATTGACGTAATTTTGTACGTCCAATATCCCCACGATATCCTCTTGCCTCCATTGCTAATGCTAAATCCTCAGCTCGGCGAAATGCACTAATAAACAGCGGAATCACAATAGCAACCATGGCTTTCGCCCGGCTCAACAGTGTTCCACTATCAAAATTAGCACCTCTAGCCATCTGTGCTTTCATAATCTTGTCTGTCTCTTCCAATAGCGTCGGGATAAACCGAATCGCAATGGAAAGCATGAGCGCCATTTCATGAACAGGAAGACCCCATTTTTTTAAAGGACCAAACATTCGTTCTACCCCATCCGTCAGATCAATAGGTGAAGTGGTTAAAGTCAGCAATGAACTGATTACAACCAATAGACCTAATCGCATCGACACAAACAAGGCCTGACGCACACCCTCCTCTTCTATGCTGAACCACCCCCATCTTACATACACCTGCCCACCTTTCGTAAGCAAGAGTTGCAAAATGACGGTTAGCAATAGCAGGAACCAGACTGGCTTTAAGCCACGAAGAATATAGGAAAGCGATAGTTTCGACATAAACAAGCATAGCAAGAGAATAGCTACTAAGAATCCGTAGATTTCCGCCTTGTTCGCCATAAAAACAACCATAGCAAATACGATAATAAATAGAAATTTACTTCTCGGATCTAGGCGGTGTACAAAGGAATCTCCGGGTATATATTGGCCGATAGCAAAATTTTGTAGCATGCTCATTGAACATCCCCCTTACCTTGCTTGAGTAGATCAAGCAGATAGGAGGATAAATCCTCTTCTTTGTATAAAGAGAGCGGCAATCGCTTATTGTGTGGAAGCTTTTCATTTAATCGATGAAGAAAAGAGACTGTTTCAGGTACATCTAAAGCTAATTCTTGCAAAGCAGCTTGCTCTTTAAAAATGTCTGTAGGTGTACCCTCCATCGCGATTCTTCCTTTAGCCAATACCAGAAGATAATCAGCATACCGAGCAGCTTCCTCCATACTGTGGGTAACCAGTAAAGTAGTGAGCTTTTGTTCTCGATGAATCTGATAAATCCCTTCTAAGATGGCTTTCCTCCCAGCAGGATCTAGTCCTGCGGTCGGTTCATCTAGAACAAGTACTTTTGGTTGCATGGCCAATACCCCTGCAATTGCAACCCGGCGCATCTGTCCCCCACTTAAATGAAAAGGAGAGCGATCTTTAACCTCATCGAAGGAAAGTCCCACAATTTCAAGCGATTCTTTTGCCCTTTGATAAGCCATTTGTTCGGGTAATTCATAATTTAGTGGACCGTACATCACATCTTTAAGTACAGTTTCTTCAAAAAGTTGATGTTCCGGATATTGGAACACGAGCCCCACCTGGCGGCGCAAATTACGCGTTTTTTTCGTTGTCGGAGTAACAACCATCTCGCCGACCCGCACAGTACCCTCTGTCGGCTTAATTAAACCGTTCAGATGCTGTATCAAAGTTGATTTTCCGGAGCCGGTTTGGCCAATAATACCTACAAACGAACCCGATGGGATAGTAAAGGAGATGTGCGAAAGTGCCTCTTTTTCAAACGGAGTCCCTTTTCCATACAAATAGGTCACATTTTCAAAAGATATTTGCATAATTCGTCAACCAACTCCTCTTGATCCAGTACAGTCTGAAGTTTTATACCTTGTTGCCTTAAAGTGTGACGAAGCCTTCCTGCAAAGGGAACATCCAGACCAATAGCCTTCAGACCCTCTACGTCAGCATACACTTCAACAGGAGTACCATCCGCATAAATCTTCCCCTGATCCATCACAATAATGCGATCAGACTCTAATGTCTCTTCAGGAAAATGCGTAATGTTAACGATTGTGAGCCCTTCTTCTCGGTTCAACCGGTGAACCAATTGAATAACTTCTTTCCTTCCTTGTGGGTCAAGCATAGCTGTGGCTTCATCCAAAATAATAATGGACGGGCGCATTGCCAGAATTCCAGCAATCGCAACACGCTGCTTCTGCCCACCAGATAGCCGTTGAGGCTGGCTTTTCAGGTAGGCTGTCATCTTAACCGATTCTAAGGATTCGTCAATACGCTTACGCATCTCAGTTGCTTCAATACCAAGGTTCTCAAGCCCAAAGGCTACGTCATCCTCGACGATCGTACCAACGATTTGATTATCTGGATTCTGAAACACCATACCTACCTGCTGTCTGATGTCCCATAATCGTTCCTCATCGTCAGTAGAAAATCCTGTGACCGTCAGTACCCCTGCAGTCGGTACCAACAAAGCGTTCATAAGCTTTGCTAACGTCGATTTGCCAGAGCCGTTATGTCCAATGATTGAAACAAAAGAACCTTCCTGAATAGAAAAGTCTATACCTTTTACCACGGGGGATGCTTCTGCTAGCTCCGAGTGATATTGAAAAGAAAGCCCACTAGCCTGAATCATGTTAGATTGTTCTTTCAAAGTCCTCACATCCCTCGTCACAGGCAAAATTACAAGATGTTTTTGGAACTAAATCTGGATAAAAGAAAAAAGGGTTGAATCAGAACCCGGCAAAACCAGACCCTGTCCTCACCCTTTCTCTAGCAACCAGTTACTATTCAACTAATTCGATATAAGCCATTGGTGCAGCATCGCCACGGCGAGGACCAACTTTAAGGATACGAGTGTATCCACCATTACGCTCAGCGAAACGTGGTGCGATATCATCGAAAAGTTTTTGAACAGCTGTTTTGCCTTCCTCAGTAGCAACTTCGTTACGAACGAAAGCAGCTACTTGACGACGTGCATGAAGATCACCGCGTTTTGCAAGAGTGACCATTTTATCAGCGATAGAACGTAGTTCTTTCGCTTTCATTTCAGTCGTTTCGATGCGCTCATTGATGATAAGATCTGTTACCAAATCGCGGAACAGAGCTTTACGAGCCGCAGAACGACGTCCAAGTTTACGGTATGCCATGTTCTAACCTCCTTCTTTCTGGTATGTTGTGACTTAATATGCATCAGCATTTCACACCAGATTTGACCCTCTCCCAAGACAAGGAGTGGATAGTAACATCTGTATAGATAACTATGCTAAAAGCTCTTAGTCGTCGTTACGTAGTCCTAGACCAAGCTCTTGAAGTTTTTCTTGAACTTCTTCTAAAGATTTACGTCCCAAGTTACGAACTTTCATCATATCTTCTTCAGACTTCTGAGTTAACTCTTGAACCGTGTTGATACCAGCGCGTTTCAAGCAGTTGTAAGAACGAACAGAAAGATCAAGCTCTTCGATAGTCATCTCTAAGACTTTTTCTTTCTTATCTTCTTCTTTTTCGACCATGATTTCAGCATCTTTCGCTTCGTCAGTCAAACCAACAAACAAGTTAAGATGCTCCGTCATGATTTTGGCTCCAAGGCTAACAGCTTCCTCAGGGCGGATGCTTCCATTTGTCCAAACTTCCAATGTTAATTTATCATAGTTAGTCATTTGCCCTACGCGGGTATTCTCAACCTGATAGTTAACACGTTTGATTGGAGTGTAAATGGAGTCAATTGGAATAACACCAATTGGTTGATCCTCAGATTTATTGCCATCTGCTTGAACATACCCACGACCGCGCCCTGCTGTCATGCGAATATGCAGACGACCGCCATTTGCTAACGTTGCGATATGCAGATCAGGGTTTAAAATCTCCACATCACTATCAGCACGAATATCTCCTGCTTTCACAACGCCTTCGCCTTCAGCATCAATCTCAAGAATTTTTTCTTCATCAGAATGGATCTTAAGCGCAAGACCCTTGATGTTGAGGATGATTTCAGTTACGTCCTCCACTACTCCCTCGACAGTCGAGAATTCGTGTAGTACTCCGTCAATTTGAACAGAAGTAACCGCCGCGCCTGGCAAAGAAGACAGTAAAATCCGTCTGAGTGAATTGCCAAGGGTTGTACCGTAACCACGCTCAAGGGGCTCAACGACGAATTTGCCGTACAAGTTGTCGTCGTCTAACTCCACAACCTCAATTCTAGGTTTTTCTATTTCTATCATTCTTAACAAACCCTCCTTCAAAACGTCGAAATTCAAGGGTGGGCCTAAGGACCCACTCAGGAATTTCTTTCGGCGGTTTACCGTTTGCATGCATGTCAAGCCAAAAAAGCAGAATCTACCATTCTATTATGGACAAGTTCTGAGCTTTATAAACCCGACTACACGCGGCGACGTTTTGGTGGACGGCAGCCGTTGTGTGGGATTGGGGTAACATCTTTAATCATGTTAACTTCCAAACCAGCAGCTTGCAATGAACGGATAGCAGCCTCACGACCAGCACCAGGACCTTTAACTAGTACTTCCAAAGAACGCATTCCATGATCCATTGCAGTTTTTGCTGCAGTTTCAGCAGCCATTTGAGCTGCGAATGGAGTGCTCTTACGGGAACCTCTGAAGCCGAGGGCACCAGCACTGGACCAAGAGATTGCGTTGCCATGAGGGTCTGTGATCGTAACGATAGTGTTGTTGAACGTAGAACGGATATGTGCTATGCCAACTTCAACATTTTTACGATCGCGACGACGTGTACGAGTCGCAACTTGTTTTCTTTTAGCCATGTTAATTTACCCTCCTTTACTTCTTCTTGTTCGCTACTGTACGACGAGGACCTTTACGTGTACGAGCATTTGTTTTAGAACGTTGACCACGAACTGGTAAACCACGACGATGGCGGATACCACGGAAGCAACCAATTTCCATCAAGCGTTTAATGTTAAGAGAGATTTCACGACGAAGGTCCCCCTCAACTTTGATGTTCTTGTCGATGAATTCACGAAGTTTGTTAACTTCATCTTCAGTCAAATCACGAACACGAGCATTAGCATCTACGCCAGCTTCCGCAAGAATGCGTTTGGAAGTAGAGCGACCGATACCGAAGATATAGGTAAGTGCGATTTCCACTCGTTTTTCACGAGGCAAGTCGACGCCTGCAATACGTGCCATTCTTCTAAAGCACCTCCTTAAATTTATCCTTGTTTTTGCTTATGTTTTGGATTTTCACAAATAACCATAACGTTACCTTTGCGACGGATAACTTTGCACTTTTCGCAAATCGGTTTTACCGACGGTCTTACTTTCATGGTTCTTGCCTCCCTTTTCTAGGGGTTAAAATTATTTGTAACGGTACGTAATACGCCCGCGAGTTAAATCGTAAGGCGATAGTTCGACAGTTACCTTGTCTCCAGGAAGAATACGAATGAAGTGCATTCGAATTTTTCCAGATACATGTGCCAATACTTTATGTCCATTTTCCAGCTCAACACGGAACATTGCATTTGGCAATGGTTCGATGACGGTACCTTCTACTTCAATTACGTCGTCTTTGGCCATTGGCTAGTCTCCTTTCAACTGTTTATACAGTCAGACCATGAGTTTGGCATCATCATAATGCCTCGAGAAACTTCTCGGCTACTTGAACAAACTTATCGTCAACACGTTGAACGACAATCTTCCAGTTCACCTTCGTTTAGGGTCTAGTCAAGATCTCATAGCCATCTTCCGTAATCGCGATGGTGTGTTCATAGTGCGCACACTTTTTCCCATCCACTGTTACGACCGTCCAATTGTCCTCCAATGTGCGGACATAACGCTCGCCAGCATTCACCATCGGCTCGATTGCTAAAACCATTCCTGGCTTTAATCTTGGCCCTCTGTTAGGAGAACCATAATTAGGAATTTGTGGATCTTCATGCAAACTTTGACCGATTCCATGTCCCACGTACTCGCGGACAATTGAATAACCAGCAGCTTCCGCATGTAGTTGAATCTCATGAGAGATATCAGAAAGGCGTCCATCAGGAATTGCTTTCGCTAAACCTTTATATAAGGACTCTTCCGTGACTTGCATCAGGCGCTGATCATCCACAGAGATGTTACCAACAGCATAGGTCCAGGCTGAGTCACCATGATAACCTTGGAACTTAGCACCAATATCTATGCTGATGATATCTCCTTCTTGCAATGCCCGTTTTCCTGGAATTCCATGTACGAGTTCCTCATTGACTGAGGCACAGATACTGCCTGTAAACCCACCGTAGCCTTTAAACGACGGAATCGCATTATGACTGCGAATAAAAGTTTCGGCCAGCTCATCAAGTTCCTTTGTAGTAACACCCGGCTTTATGAAGTTTGCCAGTTGTTGATGAGTTAAAGCGACAATTCGGCCAGCTTCCCTCATTATCTCAAGTTCAGCTTTAGACTTTATATTAATCATTATCGCTTACCCTCGCAATAACGTGGCAATATTTTCAAACACCTTGTCGATATCCTGTTCCCCATTGATTGTACGCAAGATACCCTCTTTGGAGTAGTAATCAACTAAAAGATTAGCTTGAGAAATATTAACATCTAAACGTTGTGTTACTACTTCTGCTTTGTCATCATCTCGTTGGAATAGCTTGCTGCCATCTTTGTCACAGATTCCATCCACTTGAGGTGGGTTAAACACTGTGTGGTAGCTCGCAGCGCAAGTTGGGCAGATCCAGCGACCAGTAAGACGTTCAATTAACAACTCGCGGCGAACCTCGATGTTAATCACGTGGTCAAGTTCACGTCCCAGTTCTTTTAGCATGGAGCTTAATGCTTCAGCTTGTGGAACTGTGCGCGGAAAACCATCGAGAAGAAATCCTTTTGCACAATCATCTTTACTTAAACGTTCCCGCACAATGCCGATCGTAATCTCATCTGGTACCAAGTTACCTTTATCCATGTAGGACTTTGCTTCCACGCCTAATGGAGTCTGGTTCTTAATAGCAGCCCGGAACATATCTCCGGTAGAGATGTGTGGAATGTTAAAGGTTTCTACGATACGCTCTGCCTGTGTGCCTTTACCGGCTCCAGGAAGACCCATCAAAATTATATTCATGTCAATCCCCCGTCCACTTACGAAAGACCCTATAAGGAAATCCTTAAAGAATTCTTTCTGCACCAGATCCTCTCCCATTAGGAGGTTCAGAGGTGATTATTATACTCGTTATTTAATGAAGCCTTTGTAATGACGCTGTATAAGCTGGCTCTCGATTTGTTTCATGGTGTCGAGAACAACCCCAATCATAATCAAGATGGAAGTACCACCGATATAAATCGTGTTAGGTAATCCAAACATCTTACTAAAAGCGAAAGGCAATAGTGAGATGATAGTCAGGAATATAGCACCGGCGAACGTTAGGCGAGTTAATGTACGAGTAATATATACCTCGGTGTTAGTACCAGGGCGAATTCCAGGAATGTAACCGCCATTCTTTCTCATATTTTCTGCCATTTGAGCAGGATTCATCTGAACAAATGTATAGAAGAACGTAAAGCCAATGATTAACACCGCATAGAGCGTCATACCAAGCGGAGCGCTAACTTGGAAGTTGTTATAAATCCAGTTAGCAATTCCTTCACCAGTTGGTTTAACCCAGAAACTAGCGATTGTTGACGGGAACACTACTAGCGACACAGCGAAGATTACCGGAATAACCCCTGCTGAGTTGACTTTTAGTGGAATATGAGAAGACTGTCCACCATACATCTTGCGTCCTACAACACGTTTCGCATACTGAACAGGAATCTTACGCAAGCCTTGTTGCATGTAGATAATCCCTACAATCAGTAATAGAACTGCAAGTAGAATCAGCAAGATTTTAATAACTCCAAAGAAAACTTGCGAGTTGGGATTGTTAAACTGCATCTCATAGATCGTATGAATCCCACCAGGTATATTGGCGACGATACCCGCCATGATGATAATGGAAATACCATTACCAATGCCCTTTTCGGTAATTTGCTCACCTAACCACAGCAAAAAAGCAGTTCCTGCTGTTAGAGTCAAAGCAATTAACAAAAAGCTGCTCCAAGATGTATCAGTAACTAATCCGTTCATCATTCGGTTAAAACCATAGGTCATACCAAGTGATTGGATAAATCCAAGAACAATCGTACCGTAGCGTGTTACCTGCGCAATTTTGCGACGTCCCACTTCTCCTTCCTTCGACCATTGCGTAAACTTCGGAACCACATCCATGGAAAGAAGCTGCATAATGATCGAAGCAGTGATGTATGGCATAATTCCCATCGCGAAGATAGAGAATTTTTTCAATGCACCACCAGAGAATGTATCCAGAAGACCTACAAAATTGTTGGTATTACCTTGAAGTAAATCAACATTGATGTTAGGCACAGGAACGTGGGTTCCAATTCGGAAGACGACAAGCATCAAAAGAGTGAAAAACACCTTTCGACGCAGGTCGCCTATCTTAAAGATGTTAGAAAAAGATCCTAACATTAGATCACCTCAGTGGTTCCACCGACTTGAGCAATCTTTTCAGCAGCAGCACCAGAGAATTTGTGAGCTTTTACTGTTAGCTTCACTGTTAATTCACCGTTAGCCAAAACTTTCACGCCATCACGAAGAGCACTGATAACTCCTGTTTCTTTAAGCAACTCAGGTGTAACCACTGTACCTTCAGCAAAGCGGTTCAATGCATCTAGAGATACGATTGCAAACTCTTTGCGGTTGATGTTGTGGAAGCCACGTTTAGGTAAACGACGGAATAGTGGGTTTTGACCACCCTCAAATCCTGGGCGTACGCCACCACCAGAACGAGCATTTTGACCTTTGTGACCTTTACCAGCTGTTTTACCAGTTCCGCTTCCGATACCACGTCCTAGACGTTTACGCTCATGACGGGAACCTTCTGCTGGTTTAAGTTCATGCAATTTCATAGGTTGCACCTCCTCACTATCAATCTGTAGCTTATTCTCCGATTTCCTTTACATCTACAAGATGTTTAACTTTGAAAATCATACCACGCATTGCTACGTTGTCTTGTTTTTCTACTGTTTGATGGATTTTGCGAAGGCCAAGGGCTTTCACCGTTTCCTTCTGGTCAGCCGGACGACCGATTAGGCTACGTTTTAGCGTGATTTGTAATGATTTCGCCATGTCCCTTTCCCTCCTTCTATCCTAAAAGTTCTGCGACAGTTTTTCCGCGAAGTTTAGCTACGTCCTCAGCAGTTTTCAGACGGCTAAGACCTTCAAGAGTAGCGCTAACCATGTTGATTGGGTTGTTAGAACCCAAAGATTTACTCAACACGTCACCTACACCTGCAAGTTCAAGTACCGCACGAACTGGGCCACCCGCGATAACTCCTGTACCTTCAGAAGCTGGCTTGATCAATACGCGGCCAGAACCGAAATGGCACAAAACTTCGTGAGGGATGGTAGTTCCTTTTAAAGGTACGCGAATCATGTTTTTCTTCGCGTCATCAATTGCTTTACGAATAGCGTCTGGTACTTCTTGGGCTTTACCCATACCAGAGCCAACATGGCCGTTCTTATCGCCTACTACTACTAGTGCGCTAAAGCTGAAGCGACGACCACCCTTAACCACTTTCGCTACGCGGTTAACAGCGACGACTCTTTCTTCTAGCTCTAATTTGCTAGCGTCGATACGCATTCTTTTCCCTCCTTGTATCTTATTGTCTCCTAGAATTGCAGACCAGCTTCACGTGCTGCATCAGCTAGTGCTTTAACACGTCCATGGTACAAGTAACCACCACGGTCAAAGACGATTTCAGTGAGACCTTTTTCTTGAGCGCGTGCTGCGATCAAGTTACCAACAGCAGTTGCTGCTTCGGTATTAGAACCGTTATTTAAGTTAAGCTCTTTATCAAGTGAAGATGCAGCTGCAAGAGTTGTACCTGCTACATCATCGATTAACTGAGCATAGATATGCTTAGAAGAACGGAAAACGTTCAAACGTGGACGAGCAGCAGAACCCATTACACGCTTACGAATACGCAGTTGACGTTTTTTCCGTGCTTTGTTTTTATCGTTTTTCGTAAACATTAAGCGGCCTCCTTTCTGATGAAACTATGCGGCTTATTTACCTTTTTTACCTTCTTTACGACGAACAACTTCATTGCTGTAACGAATACCTTTACCTTTGTAAGGCTCAGGTTTACGTAGAGAACGGATTTCAGCAGCCACTTGGCCTACACGCTCTTTATCGATACCTTTAACAACAAGTGTTGTTTGGTTAGTTAATTCTAATTCGATTCCTTTTTCAGGAGTTACCTCAACTGGGTGAGAGAAACCTAAAGAAAGAGTTACACCGTTAGCAGACTTAGCTCCACGATAACCTACACCTACTAGTTCAAGTGTACGAGTGAAACCTTCAGATACACCTACAACCATGTTCGAAACCAAGGCACGAGTAGTACCATGGAGAGAACGATGAAGTTTATTGTCAGACGGACGTTCAACGTTTACTTCAGATTCAGAAATGTTGATTTTGATGTCCGGATGAAAGTTACGAACGAGAGTACCCTTAGGGCCTTTTACTGTCAACTCTGTACCGTTCAGAGTTAAAGTAACGCCTGCAGGAACCGTAATCGGTTTTTTACCGACACGTGACATGACTTGCACCTCCTGTGCGTAAATCTAAGATTACCAAATATAAGCTAGTACTTCTCCACCAACATGCGCTTGACGAGCTTGCTTGTCAGTCAAAACACCTTTGGAAGTAGAGATCAAAGCGACACCTAGTCCGCCTAATACACGAGGAATTTCATTGTTGTTAGCATAAACACGGTGTCCTGGCTTACTGATACGTTTTAGGCCAGTGATTACACGTTCGTTGTTAACCCCGTATTTAAGGAACAAACGAATGATTCCTTGCTTGTTGTCTTCAATAAATTCCGCATCACGGATAAAGCCCTCTTCTTTCAAAATACGAGCAATTTCCTTCTTCAGGTTAGATGCAGGAATTTCAACTTTCTCGTGACGAACCATGTTCGCATTGCGGACACGAGTTAGCATATCAGCAACTGGATCAGTCATTACCATGAGAGAAAAACCTCCTTCCCGTCTATATTACCAGCTGGCTTTCTTTACACCTGGAATTTGGCCTTTGTAAGCCAATTCACGGAAGCAAATACGGCACAGTTTAAATTTGCGAAGCACAGAGTGCGGACGACCGCAACGTTCGCAACGAGTATACGCACGAACTTTAAACTTAGGATCACGCTGTTGCTTCACGATCATAGATTTCTTTGCCACAATTGTCCCTCCTTACGATAGGGTTTATTTACGGAATGGCATACCCATCTGAGTTAGAAGTTCACGAGCTTCTTCGTCAGTTTTCGCAGATGTTACCACTACGATGTCCATACCGCGAACCTTATCAATTTTATCGTACTCGATCTCTGGAAAAATCAATTGCTCTTTAAGACCAAGAGTATAGTTTCCACGACCGTCAAAAGCTTTGGATGAAATACCACGGAAGTCACGAACACGTGGTAGAGATACGTTCATCAATTTATCGAGGAATTGGTACATACGCTCACCACGAAGTGTTACCTTCGCACCGATTGGCATACCTTCACGCAATTTGAAACCAGCGATAGACTTCTTCGCACGAGTAACAATTGGTTTTTGACCAGCGATTAATTGCAAATCTTCAATGGCTGTATCGATAGCTTTTGCGTTAGCAACTGCTTCACCAACACCAATGTTGATTACGATTTTCTCTACTTTAGGAACTTGCATGACAGTTTTGTAGTTAAACTTAGTCATCAAGCTAGGAACGATTTCCTGCAAGTACTTATCTTTCAATCTTGCTGCCATTTAAGACAACCTCCTTTCCGACCTGACTACTTATCGATTACTTCGCCAGATTTTTTCGCAACCCGAACTTTTTTACCGTTCTCTAATACTTTGTAACCTACGCGGGTAGGTTTTCCTGTTTTAGGGTCAATTAGAGAGACATTAGAAACGTGGATAGCAGCTTCTTGTGTTACGATTCCGCCTTGAGGATTCGCTTGAGAAGGACGAGCATGCTTCTTCACAAGATTAATACCTTCTACCAACACACGGTCTTTTTTAGGTAAAGCAGCCAATACTTGACCTTTTTTACCTTTGTCTTTGCCCGCAGTAACGATAACCATATCGCCTTTTTTTACGTGCATCGCTGGGTGCACCTCCTATCGAACAAAATACAAATTTGTTACGTTAATTTAGATAACCTCAGGAGCCAGAGAGATGATCTTCATGAAATCTTTTTCACGAAGCTCACGAGCAACCGGTCCAAAGATACGTGTACCACGTGGAGAGTTATCATCTTTGATAACTACCGCTGCATTCTGGTCGAAGCGGATGTAAGAACCATCGTTACGACGTACACCACTAACGGTACGAACGATAACAGCCTTAACTACTTGACCTTTCTTGACAACTCCTCCGGGTGTAGCAGCTTTGACAGAGCAAACGATAATGTCGCCTACGTTAGCAGTCTTGCGGCCAGATCCACCAAGAACCTTAATGCACATTAATTCTTTAGCACCAGAGTTGTCAGCAACTGCTAGTCTGGATTGAGTTTGGATCATTCTGAGTCACTCCCTTCGGATGTGATGTTTTATCCGAGTCTATCATATAGTAAGCTATCTTATACAATGACAGCTTCTTGTACTACTTTTACAAGACGGAATCTCTTGTCCTTAGAAAGCGGACGAGTTTCCATAATTTCTACGATATCACCGATTTTAGCTGTATTGTTTTCATCGTGTGCTTTGAACTTTTTAGAGTACTTCACACGCTTACCATACAACGTATGTTTTTTGTAGGTTTCAACCAGAACAACAACGGTTTTATCCATTTTGTCTGATACTACACGACCTACCAGCGTTCTACGCAAATTGCGTTGTGCGGTCATCGTTGGAACCTCCTTCCTTATATTAGCCGATTCCTAATTCACGTTGGCGTAGGATAGTTTTCGCGCATGCGATATCCTTACGCACTTGCTTAATACGAGCCGTGTTTTCCAATTGGCCAGTAGCTAATTGAAAACGAAGGTTGAACAATTCTTCTTTCAAAGAAGAAACGTTTTGTTCGATCTCGGCAGTGGTTAGATTGCGGTATTCATTAGCCTTCATGTGCGTCACCACCCACTTCTTCGCGCTTAACAAACTTACACTTAACAGGTAGTTTGTGCATAGCAAGACGCATAGCTTCACGCGCTACTTCTTCAGATACACCAGCAAGTTCAAACATAACTTTACCTGGTTTAACTACAGCAATCCATTTTTCAACGGAACCTTTACCAGAACCCATGCGGACTTCTAGAGGTTTTTGTGTAATCGGTCTGTCTGGGAAAACTTTAATCCAAACTTTACCGCCACGACGGATATAACGTGTCATCGCAATACGTGCTGCCTCGATTTGACGATTCGTTACCCAAGCTGGTTCAAGAGCTTGGAGGCCATATTCACCGAAAGCAACAGTTGTACCGCCTTTAGCGTTACCGGACAACTTCGGACGATGTTGTTTACGATGCTTCACGCGTTTAGGCATCAACATGTTTACTTGCCTCCTTCCACTCGTGCAACGTTCTTCTTAGTTGGAAGAACTTCACCACGGTAGATCCATACTTTTACACCGATGCGGCCATAAGTAGTGTGAGCTTCAGCTGTACCATAGTCGATGTCAGCACGCAATGTATGAAGAGGTACAGTACCTTCGCTGTAACCTTCAGAACGAGCGATATCAGCTCCACCTAGACGACCACTAACAAGTGTTTTGATACCTTTCGCACCTGCACGCAAAGAACGAGTGATTGTTTGCTTTTGTGCACGACGGAAAGAAATACGGTTTTCCAATTGACGAGCAATGTTTTCAGCTACTAGAGTAGCGTCAAGATCAGGTTTCTTGATCTCATTGATATTGATGTGTACACGCTTGCTAGTAAGTTGGGAAAGAGCTTTACGAAGTGTTTCAACTTCAGATCCACCTTTACCGATAACCATACCAGGCTTAGCAGTGTGAATTGTTACGTTTACGCGGTTTGCAGCGCGTTCGATTTCAACTGTAGATACAGCAGCGTCTTTAAGACGACCTTTGATGTATTTACGAATGTGAAGGTCTTCATGCAACAAAGTTGCGAAGTCCTTATCAGCATACCATCTGGATTCCCAGTCACGAATTACGCCAACTCGCAGACCGACCGGACTTACCTTTTGTCCCACTCAATTTCCCTCCTTATTTTTCGTTTAGTACCACTGTAATGTGGCTAGTGCGCTTATGAATACGGCTAGCACGACCCATTGCACGTGGGCGGAATCGTTTCAAGGTAGGACCTTGATCTACGAAAATTTGACTCACAACAAGATTCTCAACGTCCATGTTGTGGTTGTGCTCAGCATTAGCAATCGCAGAGTTTAAAAGCTTCTCTACTACTGGAGAACCTGCTTTAGGAGTGTGTTTCAAAATACCTAGAGCTTCTCCAATTTTCTTGCCTCTGATTAGATCGATAACTAGACGCACTTTACGAGGCGCGATTCGAATATTACGAGCAACTGCTTTAGATTCCATGTTTGTACCTCCCCTCTATGAAGAGAATAATTAGCGCTTCTTGGATTTTTTGTCGTTGTCGACGTGACCCCTGAAGGTACGAGTAGGTGCGAATTCACCTAATTTGTGTCCGACCATATCTTCAGTCACGTATACAGGAACATGTTTACGACCATCGTATACAGCGAATGTATGACCGATAAAATCAGGGAAGATAGTAGAACGGCGAGACCAAGTTTTGACAACTTTCTTCTCGTTTTTCTCGTTCAAAGCATCAACCTTTTTCATCAAGTGGTCGTCCACGAAAGGACCTTTCTTCAAGCTACGACCCATAGTTCAGAAACCTCCCTTCGCCAAAGGCGTTCGGTTTATTGTATTATCCGATCTTACTTCTTACGGCGACGGATAATGTATTTATCGTTCTTGTTTTTCTTCTTACGAGTCTTAAGACCCAATGCAGGTTTACCCCAAGGAGTAACTGGTGCTTTACGACCGATAGGAGCGCGACCTTCACCACCACCGTGTGGGTGATCGTTAGGGTTCATTACGCTACCGCGAACAGTAGGACGTACGCCCAACCAACGTTTACGACCAGCTTTACCGATGTTGATCAACTCATGATCCAAGTTACCAACTTGACCGATAGTAGCACGGCATACGTTGTGGATACGGCGAGTTTCACCAGAACCTAGACGCACGATTACGAATTCGCCATCGCGACCTAGCAATTGAGCAGAAGTACCAGCTGCACGTACCAACTGAGCACCTTTACCTGGTTTCAACTCGATGTTGTGGATTGTTGTACCAACAGGAATGTTTACAAGTGGTAAGCAGTTACCTGTTTTGATGTCTGCATCTGCGCCAGATACAATCTCATCTCCAACTTTCAAACCATGTGGAGCGATGATGTAACGCTTTTCACCATCAACGTAGTTAATTAACGCGATGTTTGCAGAACGGTTTGGATCGTATTCGATAGTAGCTACGCGACCTACGATACCATCTTTGTTACGTTTGAAATCGATAACACGATATTTACGCTTATGGCCGCCACCTTGATGACGAACAGTAATCTTACCTTGGTTATTACGTCCAGCTTTTTTGTTAAGCGGTTGTAGAAGAGATTTCTCCGGAGTGGAGGTTGTGATCTCTTCGAAGGTAGAAACCGTCATATGGCGACGACTCGGAGAAGTCGGTTTAAACTTCTTGATACCCATTCCTTATTCCCTCCTTATAGAAAGTCGTCGAGCTTAAATACCTTCGTAGAATTCTAGCTCTTTGCTATCAGCAGTCAATTTAACGATTGCTTTTTTCCACTCAGAAGTGTATCCAGCATATTTACCATAGCGTTTAGGTTTTGCAGCAACGCGAATTGTGTTAACTGCTTCAACTTTTACGCCGAAAACTTTCTCAATAGCTTGTTTGATTTCCGTTTTGTTGGCTTTCATAGGTACTTCGAAAACGTACTTCTTGTCAGCCATCATATCGGTGGTGCGCTCAGTAATGATAGGGCGCTTGATAACATCATGAAGGCTCTTCATTATGCGAGCACCTCCTCTACTTTAGCAACCGCTTCTTTAGTTACGATTACTTTATCATGAGCAACTAGGTCAAGAACGTTAACGCCAGCAGCATCAATGCACTTAGCACCTGGGATGTTGCGAGAAGAAAGAGCGATGTTTTGATCAAAGTCTGCTGTTACGATAAGAACTTTACGATCAACTTTCAAGCTAGAAAGAATACCAGCAAATTCCTTAGTTTTAGGAGCAGACAAAGTCAATGCATCTAGTACCAACAATTCATTGTTTTGTACTTTTGTAGATAGAGCGGATTTAAGAGCCAAACGACGAACTTTACGGTTTAGCTTATATCCATATTTACGAGGTGTAGGTCCGAATACTACGCCGCCGCCTTTCCATTGAGGAGAGCGAATAGATCCTTGGCGTGCACGACCAGTACCTTTTTGACGCCATGGTTTGCGTCCACCACCACGTACTTCAGAACGATTTTTAACATCGTGAGTACCTTGGCGTTGAGAAGCTTGTTGCATAACGATTGCATCAAACAGTACAGCGTTGTTTGGTTCGATACCGAATACAGCTTCAGCCAATTCGATGTCGCCTACTTGCGCACCTGTTTGGTTATAAAGAGCTACTTTTGGCATGTCAGTTCCTCCTTTCCTTATTTCTTGACAGCCGTACGCACGACTACGTAGCTGTTTTTAGGTCCAGGTATGGAACCTTTAACAAGAATCAAGTTACGGTCTGTATCAACTTTAACAACCTCAAGATTTTGGATTGTTACTTTTTCGCCACCCATTTGACCAGGCAATTTCATACCTTTGAATACACGGTTAGCTGCGATAGAACCCATGGAACCTGGTCCACGATGGTAACGAGAACCGTGAGCCATTGGTCCACGAGCGTGGTTGTGGCGTTTGATAGAACCTGCAAAACCTTTACCTTTTGACTCGCCGGACACGTCTACAAACTCTCCTGCGGCAAAAATATCGGCTTTAAGTTCTTGACCTACCTCATAATCAGCGAGGTTAATTCCGTCGATTTCACGGATGAAGCGCTTAGGTGCAGTGTTAGCTTTAGCTGCATGCCCTTTTTCAGGTTTGTTCGTACGATTTTCTTTCTTATCGTCGTAACCGATCTGAATTGCCTCATATCCATCAGTCGCTTGATCCTTCTTTTGAAGAACCACGCAAGGACCTGCTTGGATTACAGTTACAGCAGTTGCTGTACCATTTTCAGCGAAAACTTGAGTCATTCCAAGTTTTTTTCCTAAGATTCCTTTGGTCATTTGTGCCACCTCCTACAATAACATTTTCATAAAATGACCTTTGTTGTATCAAGTCCCTACTGACGAGCAGGGGAGCTATATGGTGAATCCTTTAACTTCCGTACTCATCAAGACAACGCTAGCTAGCGTGTCGCGCTCTAGGTAGAGATTAAAGCTTAATCTCAATATCAACACCAGATGGTAGATCCAAACGCATTAGTGCATCAACCGTTTGTGGTGTTGGATTCAAGATATCAATTAGACGCTTATGCGTACGCATTTCGAATTGCTCACGAGAATCTTTATACTTATGAACCGCACGAAGAATTGTGTACACAGCTTTCTCAGTAGGAAGTGGAATCGGACCAGATACATTTGCACCGGAACGTTTCGCAGTTTCTACGATTTTTTCTGCTGATTGATCTAGAATCTTATGATCATATGCTTTCAATCGGATACGAATCTTTTGTTTTGCCATTGTAGTCCCTCCTTTTTCGCCCATATTATAACGGACATTTCTCCGCGAAAATATCCTGCACCCCAGCAATGGCAAAGGAGCCGGGTGTGTCAGCAACCTCCCGCATCATCGCAAGTCCATGACCAACATTCACTATTTTACTAAAGAAATATAGGCATTGCAAGTTTTTTTTGTAATTCCTATGAATTTCTAATCAAACAAGTATAATAGAGTTATGCGAGCTACGACTTTTGCTATTATACAATAGAAAGGAGCCTTCATGTGATTGAAAAGTCTGGAAGCCTTTATGACCAAATTGGAGGAGCTCCCACCCTTAGGAAACTAGTAAATCACTTCTATGATTTGGTTGCCAAGCATGAAGACTTAATTCCTATTTTTCCATCCGATCTTACAGAAGTAAAAGCAAAGCAATATTTGTTTCTTACTCAATTTCTTGGTGGACCTTCTCTCTATTCTGAAAAACATGGACATCCCATGCTTCGCGCGCGTCACTTGCCTTTTGAAATTACTCCAAAACGAGCAGGAGCTTGGCTTCTTTGTATGGAACAAGCTCTAGATCATACTGAGATAGAGGAACCGATGAAATCTCAGATTTTTGAACGACTTACTTTGACAGCGCACCATATGATTAATCAATGGAATCAACAAGAAGGAACGCCTTCCTAGGCGTTCCTTCTATATAATATAAGTTTTTCACTCTTGGAACGTCATTTAAACTTCTCTTTCTTTGATAGGTAGTGGAATTTTCACAGGATGCGACTTTGTAGAACCTAGATAAACTCCCGCAACCGTGCATAGTAATGCAATTATAGCCAAATAAGTAAACGGCTCATCAATAAGCAAAGCAGCAAAAAGCAAGCTCGCTATTGGCATGCCATTGAGAAAAATGGACGTTTGACTAGCCCCTATCTTTTGAATGCCATAATTCCAGCCTAATGATCCGAGTCCACTTGAAATGCCACCTGAGCAAAAAATGACAAACCAGGTAAACCAACTGATATTCATCTCCTGATAGATATATGTAGGATACATCCCCACGCTCAAAATCCCTAACATGATAGCACCTATCCACTGGGAATACGCCGTCAGCTCCCACACGGGCAAACCAGTAGATTTAGCTCCTCTTACCAACAAACCACCTACTACATACATTAGCATAGATCCAAAAATAATAATCTCTCCCAATCCAAAGGAGATTTGTCCATTCCCTTTTGATGTAACTGCAATAATTACACCAGTAAAACCAAGTAAAATACCTAAGCCCTTGCGCAATTCCAGCTTTTCCCCAAAAAACATAGCGGCTAATAAGGTAGTGGCTAAAGGATTTAATGCCATAATCAATGAGGAGCTTCCAGCCGTACTATGTTGAAGCCCCCAAGCTAAAAGAATCTGATGCAGAGCAATTGATGTAGAGCCGATAGCTACTATAAACAGCCATTGCTTTACTGAGATCTTACATTTTTCTTTCGTAATAAATAGGATTGGCGTCAATACAATTGCGGCAATCAACATTCGAATCGCTGCAATGACTACTGGAGGAAAAAAAGATAGGTATTTGATCATTACTACATTAAGTCCCCAGAAGCATACTACAGATGTTAATATGACATAGATGTATGAATCTTTCTTGCCCACTTCTGTTCCACTCCTCAATCAAAATATGAAAGGTATTGTAACAGGTTGATAATGATTTGACTATAGGGTGGCTGAAAAGTAATTATTACAAAGCATACAAAAAACCCGAGGAGCATATCCTCGGGTTTTTATAACAAGTAAATACTATTCAACGATAGTAGATACTACACCAGCGCCTACTGTACGGCCACCTTCGCGAATCGCGAAACGAGTACCTTGTTCCATTGCAACTGGAGCGATAAGTTCAACAGTGAACTCAGTGTTGTCACCAGGCATGATCATTTCAACGCCTTCTGGCAATTGAACGATACCTGTTACGTCAGTTGTACGGAAGTAGAACTGTGGACGGTAGTTTGCGAAGAATGGAGTATGACGTCCACCTTCTTCTTTAGATAGAACGTAAACTTCACATTTGAATTTAGTGTAAGGTTTAACGGAACCTGGTTTAGCTAGACATTGTCCACGCTCGATGTCTTTACGCTCAACACCACGTAGAAGAGCACCAATGTTATCCCCAGCTTCAGCTTGATCAAGAAGCTTACGGAACATCTCAACACCTGTTACAGTGGAGTTGCGAGTTTCTTCTTGAAGACCGATGATTTCGATAGCGTCACCAACTTTGATAACACCGCGCTCAACGCGACCAGTAGCAACTGTACCACGACCAGTGATTGTGAATACGTCCTCTACAGGCATCAAGAATGGTTTGTCAGTAGCACGTTCTGGAGTTGGGATGTAAGAATCAACAGCTTCCATCAACTCAAGAATTTTCTTAGCCCATTCGCCATTAGGGTTATCCAAAGCTTCTTTAGCAGAACCTTTGATTACTGGAGTGTCGTCACCTGGGAACTCGTATTGAGACAATAGGTCACGGATTTCCATTTCAACTAGTTCTAGCAACTCTTCATCGTCAACCATGTCGCATTTGTTCATGAATACTACGATGTAAGGTACACCTACTTGTTTAGAAAGAAGGATGTGCTCACGAGTTTGTGGCATTGGACCGTCAGCAGCAGATACTACTAGGATCGCTCCGTCCATTTGTGCAGCACCAGTGATCATGTTTTTAACATAGTCAGCATGGCCTGGGCAGTCAACGTGTGCATAGTGACGAGTTTCAGTTTCGTACTCAACGTGTGCAGTGTTGATTGTGATACCACGCTCGCGCTCTTCAGGAGCAGCGTCGATGCTACCGTAATCCATAGCAGTTGCTCCACCAGTTACAGAAAGAACAGTAGTGATAGCAGCAGTTAGAGTTGTTTTACCATGGTCAACGTGACCGATAGTACCGATGTTAACGTGGGGTTTATTCCGCTCAAATTTAGCTTTTGCCATGAGAATTTGTGCCTCCTTAAAGATTAAAGGTTTTTTTTATAATAAGTATAGAGAGAAAGGTTTACACGAATTTGGCTGTAACCAAACAATATTGTAAACCTTTCTTCTTTGAAGATAAAGAGAGAAATCTACACTGGAAGTAAATTCCCAAAAAATAGATACTGATTATTCACCTTTGGACTTCTTGATGATTTCATCAGAAATATTTCTTGGTACTTCTTCGTAGTGGTCGATTTGCATAGAGTACTGACCGCGACCTTGAGTACGGGAACGTAGTACTGTAGAGTAACCAAACATCTCAGAAAGTGGAACCATTGCGCGGATAACTTGTGCGTTTGCACGAGCATCCATACCTTCAATGCGTCCACGACGAGAGTTAAGGTCACCCATTACGTCACCCATGTAGTCCTCAGGTACAGTAACTTCTACTTTCATAACTGGCTCAAGAAGAACAGCTCCACACTTCTTAGCTGCTTCTTTAAGTGCCAAGGAACCTGCAACTTTAAACGCCATCTCAGAGGAGTCTACATCATGGTAGCTACCGTCTACAAGAACAGCTTTAATGTCTACAAGTGGGAATCCTGCAAGAACACCATTTTTCATAGATTCTTCGATACCCGCTTGAGCTGCTGGGATGTATTCACGAGGAACCGCACCACCAACAACTTTGTTCTCAAACATGAAGCCTTGACCTGGCTCAAGTGGAGAGAACTCAACCACAACGTGACCGTATTGACCACGACCACCGGATTGGCGTACGAATTTACCATCAACCTTAGCAGATCCGCGGAATGTTTCACGGTAAGCTACTTGTGGAGCACCCACGTTAGCTTCTACCTTGAATTCGCGTCTCATACGGTCAACGATGATATCTAGGTGAAGCTCACCCATACCACCGATGATGGTTTGTCCAGTTTCTTCATCAGTGTGCGTACGGAACGTTGGATCCTCTTCAGAAAGTTTAGAAAGGGCAATACCCATCTTATCTTGGTCTGCTTTGGATTTTGGTTCAATAGCAACGTGGATAACTGGCTCAGGGAATACCATAGACTCAAGGATAACTGGCGACTTCTCATCGCACAATGTATCCCCAGTTGTAGTATCCTTCAAACCTACAGCCGCTGCAATGTCACCGGAGTAAACCATAGGGATTTCTTCACGGTGGTTAGCGTGCATTTGTAGGATACGTCCGATACGCTCGCGTTTACCCTTAGTAGAGTTCAGCAAGTAAGAACCGGAAGCTAGTGTACCAGAGTATACACGGAAGAATGTAAGTTTACCAACGTAAGGGTCAGTCATGATCTTAAATGCAAGAGCAGAGAACGGACCATTGTCATCGGATTCACGAACTACTTCTTCTTCACTATCAGGAAGAGTACCTTTGATAGCTGGTACGTCAATTGGAGCTGGCAAGTAGTCAACTACTGCATCCAACATCAATTGAACACCTTTGTTTTTATAGGAAGAACCACAAAGAACAGGAACTAGATTAACTGCGATAGTACCTTTACGTAGAGCAACTTTGATTTCTTCAATCGTTAACTCTTCGCCTTCAAGGTATTTCATCATTAATTCTTCGTCTTGTTCTGCAGCTGCTTCAACAAGATGCATGCGAAGTTCTTCGCATCTTTCTTTCAATTCAGCAGGAATCTCTGTAGTTTCAGAAGTTTTACCCAAGTCATCTACATAGATGTGAGCTTTCATTTCAACAAGGTCAACGATACCTGTGAAATTATCTTCCGCACCAATTGGATATTGGATAGCTACAGGGTTAGCGCCTAGACGCTCTTTAATTTGTTCTAAACACATATCATAGTTTGCACCCATGATATCCATTTTGTTTACGTAACAAACACGTGGTACACCATAACGGTCTGCTTGGCGCCATACAGTCTCAGACTGAGGTTCTACGCCGCCCTTCGCGTCAAAAACCGCAACAGTACCATCAAGTACACGCAGAGAACGTTCAACCTCAACTGTGAAGTCTACGTGCCCAGGTGTATCGATGATGTTGATGCGGTGACCATTCCATTGAGCAGTCGTAGCAGCAGAAGTAATTGTGATACCGCGCTCTTGTTCTTGTTCCATCCAGTCCATCGTTGCGGCACCTTCGTGTGTCTCACCGATTTTGTGAACGCGACCGGTATAAAAAAGAATACGCTCGGTTGTTGTCGTTTTACCGGCATCGATGTGTGCCATGATACCGATATTACGCGTATTCGCTAGAGAGAATTCGCGAGCCATTTAGGAATTGCTCCTTCCATACTCATATGTGAGAATATGCGGGTATCTAAAGGATACCCGCCTTTGCATTCTACCAGCGATAGTGTGCAAACGCTTTGTTTGCTTCAGCCATTTTGTGAGTGTCCTCACGTTTCTTAACAGCTGCACCAGTACTGTTTGCTGCATCCATAATTTCGCTAGCCAAACGCTGTTCCATAGTTTTTTCACCACGAAGACGAGCGTAGTTAACTAACCAACGAAGACCAAGAGTCGTACGACGCTCAGGTTTAACCTCGATAGGTACTTGGTAGTTAGCACCACCTACACGGCGAGCTTTTACCTCAAGTACAGGCATGATGTTTTTAAGAGCTTCTTCGAACACTTCCATAGGGTTGCGTCCTGTACGTTCTTGAATGATGTCAAACGAGTTATATAGGATATTTTGCGCAACTCCACGCTTACCATCCAACATCAAACGGTTGATTAAACGAGTAACCAACTTGCTGTTATGAATTGGATCTGGCAATACGTCGCGTCGAGCAACTGGACCTTTACGCGGCATCAAGTTTCCCTCCTTTTCCTAGAGTTAATATAATGTAATCACGCAACGTGATTATTTTTTTGCAGCCTTCGGACGTTTTGTACCATATTTGGAGCGAGATTGCATACGGTTGTTAACACCCGCAGTATCAAGCGCACCACGTACGATATGATAACGTACCCCTGGTAAGTCTTTTACACGACCACCACGAACTAGTACAACACTATGTTCTTGAAGGTTGTGACCGATACCTCCGATGTAAGCTGTAACCTCGATTCCGTTAGTTAAACGTACACGAGCATACTTACGAAGCGCGGAGTTCGGTTTTTTAGGTGTCATTGTACCTACACGAGTACATACACCACGTTTTTGAGGCGAGCTTTGGTTCGTTTGAGATTTCTTAAAGCTGTTGTACCCTTTTTGTAGAGCTGGGGACTTAGACTTTACGACTTTATCTTTACGACCTTTGCGCACTAATTGGTTAATTGTAGGCATGATCTTTTTCCTCCTTCCTCATTCTTTATTGTAAGACCACAGATCCAGGTGAATCACATATGGGCAAAATAAGATGCTCTTGCCAGAAAAACATAACGTTCTTCAACAAAAACATGACTTAACCACTCTTTTTTATTGCACAAGCGGCTGCCCCAACCTGTATTCCGCACGCTTTACCTAAGCGCTTCATGGAATCAACAAAGTTGACGGGAACACCCTTTTCTTTACATAGAAGTGCGATCTTTTGTATTAAACGTCTATCTGCATCCTTAGCCAAAAACACTTCCTCAATAAGTCCGTGTTCGATCGCTTTGGTGGTCTGATTAATACCGATCGTTAACTCCTTTGCCCACTCTACTTTTTCATAAGACATGATGATCATATCCTCCAAAGTAATTGAGTATCAGGCACACTCAAGTATCATACCAGCTATTTTTATAGAAGTCAACCTATTATTCTATAAAAAATTACTTTCTATTAAATTGATAAGGAGGCGGTTTCCCCAGAGAGGAAACGCCTCTTTATCAATATAGCAAACTAGGATTCTACTGATACTGTTTCTAGTACGTCAGAGTTACCTTCTGCTTGTTCGCGGTTTAAGAGTCTTGAGTTGCGATAACGGTTCATACCAGTACCAGCTGGGATCAGCTTACCAATAATTACGTTCTCTTTCAATCCAAGTAGCTTATCTACTTTACCCTTAATCGCTGCATCTGTAAGAACACGTGTTGTTTCTTGGAAGGATGCTGCAGACAAGAAGGAATCTGTCTCCAAGGAAGCTTTTGTGATACCAAGCAACACTGGACGTCCAACTGCTGGGCTCTTGCCAGACATAAGCACTTTCGCATTGGCTTGCTCAAATTCATGAACCTCTACGAAGGAACCTGGCAACAGATCAGTTTCTCCACTATCAATGACGCGCAACTTGCGAAGCATCTGACGAATCATTACCTCAACGTGCTTGTCGTTGATTTCTACCCCTTGCATACGGTAAACTTTCTGAACCTCTTGCAGGATGTAGTTGGATACACCGCGCTGACCGCGTACTTTCAGCATTTCTTTCGGGTCTACAGAACCCTCTGTTAACTCATCACCGGCATTAAGTTTTTGGCCAACAGATACCTTGATACGTGCACCGTATGGCGCTGCGTATTCTTTGTTTTCTGCTTCACCACGAACCTCGATGATGCGTTTATCTTTATCTTCACGGATGCTAACCACTTCTGAGTCGATTTCGGTAATAACCGCTTGACCTTTCGGGTTACGAGCTTCAAACAACTCTTGGATACGCGGCAAACCTTGCGTGATATCGTCCCCTGCTACCCCACCGGTATGGAACGTACGCATTGTTAACTGAGTACCTGGTTCACCGATAGATTGTGCAGCAATAATACCTACTGCTTCACCGATTTCTACCTCTGCTCCTGTTGCTAGGTTACGGCCATAGCAACGTTTGCAGACCCCGTGACTTGTGCGGCAAGCAAGTACGTTACGAATGTATACGTCTTGAATGCCAAGCTTAACGATTAATTCAGCCATCTCCTCAGTAATTTCCTCATTTCGATGAACAAGGATCTCACCTGTTTCAGGATGACGAACAGTTTCAAAGCAGGTACGACCTTCTAATCGGTCAGACAGCTTTTCGATTTCTTCTTTACCATCTTTAATAGCACTTACGCGAATACCTTTATCTGTTCCGCAATCTTCTTCACGAACGATAACGTCTTGCGCTACGTCTACCAGACGACGAGTTAAGTAACCTGAGTCAGCAGTACGCAGGGCTGTATCGGCCAAACCTTTACGCGCACCATGCGTAGAGATGAAGTATTCCAATACCGTTAAACCTTCACGGAAGTTGGATTTGATCGGTAACTCGATGATTCGACCTGACGGGTTTGCCATCAGACCACGCATACCAGCTAGCTGAGTAATCTGGGACACGTTACCGCGGGCTCCGGAGTTAGCCATCATGTAAATCGCATTGAATTGATCCATGGATTTCATGAGAACATCAGTTACTTCATCTTTAGCTTTTGACCAGATGGAGATAACACGGTCATAACGTTCGTCTTCAGTAATTAAACCACGACGGAATTGCGTCATTACCGCATTTACTTTCTCATCGGCACTGTTAAGAATGGATTGTTTTTCAGATGGAACTACGATATCGGCAACGGCAATCGTAATACCAGCTTTTGTTGAGTATTTAAATGCCAATTCTTTTATTTTATCAAGAATTTCAGAGGTCATGGTTGTTCCAAAGCGACGGAAGCATTCAGCAATGATTGTTCCCAAGAAGCCTTTTTTAACAGCACCCGGATCCTTCAAGCTCTTAATAAAAGCAGTAGTATCCTGACCTTTTTCAAACATAAAGTACTCATCAGAAACTTGGTTCTGAAGGTTGTCTCTTGTAGGAGCATTGATGTATGGCAGCTCTGGAGGGAAAATTTCATTAAAGATTACTTTACCTACAGTAGTTGCTAGCAATGCATTCTGTTGTTTTTCTGTAAATGAAGTTTTGCTCAAGCTATTAGCCGGAATAAGGATACGTGTTTGCAGCGTGATATATGCATTCTCATAAGCTGCAATCGCATCAGCAGGATCACGGAAGATAGAACCTTCACCCACATCTCCTCTACGCTCCAGCGTCAGATAGTAAGAACCAAGCACCATATCCTGAGAAGGTGTAACAACTGGTTTACCATCTTTCGGGTTCAAGATGTTTTGAGCAGCAAGCATTAGGATACGAGCTTCAGCTTGTGCCTCCGCAGACAACGGTACGTGAACCGCCATTTGGTCACCGTCAAAGTCAGCGTTATAAGCTGTACATACGAGCGGATGTAGACGAATCGCACGTCCCTCAACCAATACTGGCTCAAATGCTTGAATACCCAAACGGTGCAAGGTAGGAGCGCGGTTTAGTAATACAGGATGTTCCTTGATTACCTCTTCCAATACGTCCCATACCTCAGGTTGTATACGCTCAACTTTACGTTTCGCACTCTTAATGTTATGAGCTAGGCCTTTTGCTACAAGCTCCTTCATTACGAAAGGCTTGAACAGTTCCAACGCCATTTCCTTAGGCAGACCGCATTGGTACATGCGAAGGTTCGGTCCTACTACGATAACGGAACGACCAGAGTAGTCAACACGTTTACCCAAAAGGTTTTGACGGAAACGACCTTGCTTACCTTTAAGCATATGACTCAAGGATTTCAATGGACGGTTACCAGGACCAGTAACAGGACGTCCGCGACGACCGTTATCAATCAACGCATCCACTGCTTCTTGTAGCATACGTTTTTCGTTTTGTACGATAATGTCTGGCGCGCCAAGTTCAAGCAGGCGTTTTAGACGGTTGTTACGGTTGATCACACGACGATACAAGTCATTTAGGTCAGATGTCGCAAAGCGTCCACCATCCAACTGTACCATCGGGCGCAATTCTGGAGGAATTACAGGCAATACGTCAAGTACCATCCAATCAGGGCGATTACCAGAGTTACGGAATGCTTCCAGCACCTCTAGACGTTTAATCGCACGAGTACGGCGTTGACCCTGTACGGTTTTTAAATCTTCCTTCAATGTGCTTACTTCTTTTTCAAGATCAATTTCAGCTAGCAAACGGCGAATTGCTTCGGCACCCATTGCTGCTTGGAAGGATTGACCATATTTCTCGCGATAGTTACGGTATTCTTTTTCAGACAAAAGTTGTTTTTTGTCCAAAGGAGTATCCCCGGCATCTACTACTACATAAGAAGCGAAGTAGATAACTTCCTCAAGGGAACGTGGAGACATATCCAGTACCAGACCCATACGGCTTGGGATACCTTTGAAATACCAGATGTGGGAAACAGGAGCAGCAAGCTCAATGTGTCCCATACGTTCACGACGCACTTTTGCACGAGTTACCTCAACGCCGCATCGATCACAGACTACACCTTTATAACGAACGCGCTTGTATTTACCGCAATGACATTCCCAATCCTTGGTTGGTCCGAAAATACGCTCACAGAACAAACCATCCTTCTCAGGCTTCAGGGTACGGTAGTTAATTGTTTCAGGTTTTTTAACTTCCCCGAAAGACCACGAACGGATCTTATCGGGAGAAGCTAAACCAATCTTCATATATTCAAAATTATTGACGTCAATCACAGGGCGTTACCTCCCTCTTGTACCGGAATCTTACTCATCTTGTGCGCCTATGCTTTCAGGTAAGAGATTTAACTTTTCTCCAGTTCCTTCATCCTCATCATCGGTTTCGCGCATTTCAATTTCCTGCTCGTCACCAGAGAGGATTTTTACGTCCATACCTAAGCTTTGAAGTTCTTTAATCAATACTTTGAATGATTCTGGAACGCCCGGTTCTGGTACGTTTTCACCTTTAACGATCGCTTCGTACGTTTTAACACGACCAACAACATCGTCAGATTTAACGGTGAGGATCTCTTGCAGAGTATATGCGGCACCGTATGCTTCAAGCGCCCATACCTCCATCTCCCCGAAGCGCTGACCACCAAATTGGGCTTTACCACCCAATGGTTGTTGCGTAACAAGAGAGTATGGTCCAGTTGAACGAGCATGAATCTTATCGTCAACCAAGTGAGCCAGTTTCAGCATGTACACGCAACCTACTGTTACACGGCGATCGAATGATTCACCTGTACGGCCATCGTATAGGAGGGTTTTACCGTCACGGTCTAATCCAGCTTCTTCAAGCGTATCAAGAACATCGTCTTGACGAGCACCGTCGAAAACAGGAGTCGCTACGTGAATACCCAACAATTTAGCAGCCATACCTAAATGTGTTTCAAGTACCTGACCGATGTTCATACGCGATGGTACGCCCAGTGGATTCAAGACGATCTCAACTGGAGAACCATCCGGTAGGAACGGCATATCTTCTTCCGGCATGATACGGGCAATAACCCCTTTGTTACCATGTCGACCGGCCATTTTATCCCCAACGGAAATCTTACGTTTTTGAGCAATGTATACACGCACTAGTTGATTAACACCTGGAGGCAATTCATCGCCATTGTCGCGCGTAAATACTTTTACATCAACAACAATACCGGAGCCACCGTGTGGTACACGCAGTGATGTATCACGAACTTCGCGTGCCTTTTCACCGAAGATCGCATGCAATAGGCGCTCTTCTGCTGTTAGCTCTGTTACACCCTTAGGCGTTACTTTACCAACCAGGATATCGCCATCGCGGATCTCGGCACCAACGCGAATGATACCACGTTCATCAAGATTCTTCAGCGCCTCTTCCCCTACGTTCGGAATATCGCGTGTAATCTCTTCTGGTCCTAGTTTCGTATCACGAGCTTCTGATTCATATTCTTCAATATGAATGGACGTGTAGACGTCATCTTTAACCAGTTTTTCACTTAGCAAGATCGCATCCTCGTAGTTATAACCTTCCCAAGTCATAAACGCTACGATAACGTTGCGACCAAGCGCCAATTCGCCCTTCTCAGTGGACGGACCATCACCGATAATATCGCCTTTTTCGATAATATCGCCAGGCATTACAATCGGACGTTGGTTAATGCAAGTCCCTTGGTTAGAACGGATAAATTTGTGCATTTTATATTTATCTAGGTCTCCAAGAACTTGTTTGCCATCAACCTCTATATAACGTCGAACAGTTACTTCGCGAGCTGTTACACGCTCTACTTTTCCAGGCCATTTTGCAACAACCGCAACACCGGAGTCTTGCGCTGCTTTATGTTCCATACCAGTTCCTACAAATGGAGCTTGAGGAATTAGCAAAGGAACGGCCTGACGTTGCATGTTTGATCCCATTAGGGCGCGGTTGGCGTCATCGTTCTCAAGGAACGGAATCAACGCTGTCGCAACCGATACAACCTGCTTAGGAGAGATGTCCATAAAGTCTACCTTATCGCGAGGAACGTTAAGGATTTCACCTTTACGACGGCAAATAACCATCTCGTTAGCAAATCTGCCATCTTCAGCTAGTGGCTGATTCGACTGAGCTACGTTATATACATCCTCTTCATCAGCAGTCAGGTATTCAATCTCAGACAATACAACGCCTGTTTCAGGATTAATTTTACGGCGAGGTGTTTCAATAAAGCCGTAATCATTAATACGAGCAAACGTAGACAAGGAGTTGATCAAACCGATGTTTGGTCCCTCTGGAGTCTCGATCGGACACATACGTCCATAGTGAGAGTGATGCACGTCTCGCACTTCGAAACCAGCGCGTTCACGCGTCAAACCACCAGGTCCTAATGCGGACAAACGGCGTTTATGTGTTAACTCAGCAAGCGGATTCGTTTGATCCATGAACTGTGAAAGCTGGGAGCTACCAAAGAACTCTTTGATTGCCGCGATCACAGGACGGATGTTAATCAAAGCCTGCGGTGTAATTTGATTTTGATCTTGAATGGACATGCGTTCACGAACCACGCGTTCCATACGAGAAAGACCGATACGGAATTGGTTCTGTAACAATTCACCTACAGAACGCAGACGACGGTTACCCAAATGGTCGATATCGTCTGTAGTACCTACACGATGCAGTAGGTTAATAAAATAGTTAATTGCCGAAACGATGTCTGCTGGAGTAATATGCTTTACAGACATATCGATATTCGCATTTCCGATAACCTTAACTACTTTACCTTCTTCATCAAAGATATCTATAGATTGAAGAGTAATCGTTTCATTTTCTAGAACTCCACCATGTGTACGTACGTCCACATAGTTTACGCCACCCTCCAACATAGGAAGAATCTTTTCCATAACACGACGGTCAATAATTTGACCTGCTTCTGCAAGGATTTCACCTGTTGATTTATCAATCAGCGTCTCAGCAAGACGTTGGTTGAATAGGCGGTTTTTAATATGGAGCTTTTTGTTCATTTTATAGCGACCTACTGATGCTAAATCATAGCGCTTTGGATCAAAGAAGCGAGAAATCAATAAGCTCTTCGCGTTCTCTACTGTAGGTGGTTCACCTGGACGCAAACGCTCATAGATTTCGATCAAAGCTTTCTCAGTAGAATCGGTGTTATCTTTTTCAAGCGTGTTGTTAACGAATTTCTCGTCATGACCCAGCAGGTCTAGAATATCTTTATCAGTTCCAAAACCTAAAGCACGAAGTAATACTGTAACTGGAATTTTACGAGTACGATCGATACGTACATAAATAATATCTTTCGCATCGGTTTCAAGTTCAAGCCATGCCCCACGGTTCGGAATAACAGTAGCGCTAAAAGTCTGTTTACCGTTCTTATCAATTTTAGTGTTATAGTAAACACTAGGGGAACGAACGAGCTGACTGACAATAACGCGCTCCGCTCCATTTATAATGAAGGTACCCGTTTCTGTCATCAGTGGGAAATCTCCCATAAAGACTTCTTGCTCCTTCACTTCGCCCGTCTCTTTGTTTAGAAGACGTACTTTAACACGCAATGGAGCAGCATACGTTACATCACGTTCCTTCGACTCGTCTACGCCGTATTTAGGCTCACCAAGACTATAATCAATAAACTCCAGCACTAAATTACCAGTAAAGTCTTGGATTGGCGAAATGTCTTGGAACATTTCTCTTAAACCAGTATCCAAAAACCATTGGTAGGATTTTTGCTGAATTTCGATTAGGTTAGGTAGTCCCAGTACTTCGTTGATTCGAGAATACGTGCGACGCTGGCGGTGCTTACCGCTCTGGACCAGTTTACCTGCCAACTCATTCACCCCTCACTATTTGTTGCAACATCCTTTATTAGATGTTGACCGCAACATGTCTTCCCTCTTAATATTTAGGAAAACGGAAAGCATCTAGTAATATAACACCAGACGCTGAAGACACAAAAATAAAAATGGGTTAACCATTTAACCTCATTTTTGATAAAAAACTCTATTCTAAAAGAATTCCCAACCTTTTACAGCTTTAACCCTCTACGCTAAAAAATCAGCATAAAAAGGTATTGACAAATCAGGAATCGCTCAGTTTAGACATTTAACCCATATTGACATTTTATAATGTTAACATAAGGAAAATGCCTCGTCAAGGAGATTTGGTCATTTTTTTGCTCGAATGATAAAATAACCCTTGCTTTTTTCGACAGTTTCTACCTCTCGAAAATATTCTTCTAATTTTTTAATTGCAGATGGTGCGCCTTGCTTTTTTTGAATAACAACCCACATCTCACCATCAGGCGCTAAAAGCTTATAGCCTTCCGTGAAAATGTGATGCACCGTCTCTTTTCCAGCTCGGATGGGAGGATTGGTTAAGATAACATCAAACTCTCTACCCTCTACTTGTTCGTAAAGGTCACTGGCCATAATCTCCACATTGGAAATACCATTTCGCTCTGCATTCCGTTTCGCAAGCGCTACTGCTCGTTCATTTATATCAATCATGGTAACGAGACCCTTGTTAGCTATCGATGCAGCTGCAAAACCTATCGGACCGTAGCCACAGCCTACATCAAGAACGCGTGCACGTTCCGAAAACTGCATGGTTTCTATTAAGAGCACGCTCCCAAAATCAATTCGTTCCCGAGAAAAAACACCACTATCGGTAGTAAAGTGATAGGTTTTTCCACGCAGCTCAAAATCAAATTCAGCTTCCTCATGTGCCGATTGTGGTCGGTTTGTGTAATAATGATCACTCATCCTCTTGCCTCCTTTCCCAAGCAATTCATTAAAATGAAATAAGCCTAGATAGCAGAAATCCCCCAACCTTTATAGGTAAGGGGGATTTTTCTATAGACAGTAGAAGAATTACTTAACTTCTACAGTTGCACCTGCTTCTTCAAGCTTAGCTTTCATGCCTTCAGCTTCGTCTTTAGAAACGCCTTCTTTAAGAGCTTTAGGAGCGTTATCTACCAAGTCTTTAGCTTCTTTCAAGCCAAGACCAGTGATTTCGCGAACAACTTTGATTACGTTGATTTTGGAAGCTCCGCCGCTAACTAGGTTAACAGTGAACTCAGTTTGCTCAGCAGCTGCTTCAGCGCCACCAGCCATAACAGCTACAGGAGCTGCAGCAGTTACACCAAACTCTTCTTCGATTGCTTTTACTAGATCGTTCAATTCAAGAACGGACATACCTTTGATAGCTTCTAAAATTTGTTCATGATTCATTTTATTGTCCTCCAATCTTTCTTATAACGAATTAGGCACCTTGGCCTTCTTTTTGTTCGGAAACAGCTTTAACCGCAAGCGCGAAGTTGCGAACTGGTGCTTGTAGTACGCTGAGAAGCATAGACAACAAGCCTTCGCGAGATGGTAGTGCAGCAAGTGCTTTGATTTCAGCAGCGCCTACTACTTTACCTTCGATAACTCCACCTTTGATTTCAAGTGCCTCATTTTTCTTTGCGAAGTCAGCGATGATCTTCGCAGGAGCAATCACGTCATCTTTGGAGAAAGCAATTACGTTTGGTCCCAAAAGGTATTGGTCCAAATCGCTCAAGTTTTCTTGAGCTGTAGCTAAACGAGCCAAAGTATTTTTGTATACTTTAAATTCAACGCCAGCTTCACGCAATTGTTTACGAAGTTCAGTTACCTGAGCAACTGTAAGACCACGATAGTCAGCTACTACAGTTGTTTGGCTTTCGCGTAACTTAGTAGCGATTTCGCTGATAACTTGTGCTTTCTCTTCACGGATAACAGTTGGACGAATTTCTGCCATTTGTTACACCTCCCGTGCAATCAATCCTAATGTAAATTGAAAATGCCCTCGCAGACGTTCGCGAGGGCACATATCAACAGAGCTAATCTATTAACAGTACACACCTCGGAAGGAAATTAAGCAACTTACCATTCGGTTCATTGCACCCTCTGTCTGCGGCATGACAATATTCTCTTTAACAACAGGTTATATATTATCAACTTCTCTAGTAGAAGTCAACTGTAATTATTTTACATCAACGCGTACACCAGGACCCATAGTGGAGCTGATAGATACGCTCTTCATGTAAATACCTTTAGCTGCTGCTGGTTTTGCACGGTTAAGCGCATCTGTCAGAGCTGCAAGGTTTTCAGTTAGTTTTTGAACATCAAAGGATACTTTACCGATAGGAGCGTGGATGATACCACCTTTTTCTACACGGTATTCGATCTTACCAGCTTTGATTTCATTAACTGCTTTTGTAACATCGAATGTTACAGTTCCAGTTTTAGGGTTTGGCATTAGACCTTTAGGACCTAATACGCGACCCAATTTACCTACTTCACCCATCATGTCTGGAGTAGCAACGATAACGTCGAACTCAAACCATCCACCTTGGATTTTAGCAAGCATGTCTGCATCGCCTACATAATCTGCTCCAGCTGCTTCAGCTTCTTTCGCTTTTTCACCTCTAGCAAATACAAGAACACGTTGTACTTTACCAGTACCGTGTGGCAATACAACAGCACCACGAATTTGTTGGTCAGCACGTTTTGGATCTACACCCAAACGGAATGCTGCCTCAACTGTTTCATCAAATTTAGCAGAAGCTACGTTTTTCACTAGCTCGATCGCTTCAGTTACAGGATAAACTTTAGTCTTATCGATCTGCTTTGTAGCTTCTAGATATTTTTTACCATGCTTAGGCATTTGCAAATCTCCCTTCAATGTGGTCGTAGCGGTTTAATCCTCCCACAGGGTGAGTTCCAAAGCTTGTAACTCACCCTTAACAAGCAATCAAAGACAAATTAGTCTTCGATTACGATACCCATAGAACGGGCAGTACCTTCAACCATACGCATAGCTGCTTCAACAGAAGCTGCGTTTAGATCCGGTTGTTTCAAGATCGCGATATCACGAACTTTATCACGTTTCAAAGTAGCAACTTTTGTTTTGTTAGGCACGCCAGAACCAGACTCGATTCCTGCTGCTTTTTTCAACAAAACTGCTGCCGGTGGAGTTTTTGTAATGAATGTGAAAGAACGATCTTCAAATACAGTAATTTCTACTGGAATGATCATTCCTGCTTCACTCTCTGTACGAGCGTTAAATTCTTTACAGAAGCCCATGATATTAACCCCAGCTTGACCGAGTGCCGGACCTACTGGAGGTGCAGGGTTTGCCTTACCTGCTGGAATTTGTAGTTTAATTACGCGGATTACCTTCTTAGCCACGTAATACACCTCCTTCTTCGTGTGTGGTAATGCGGGGTACTCGCCCCTCCCACTCTACCAAAAAACCATATAAGTCAATCAGTAGTGAGATTGAGAACCGCATTCGTCTGCAGATTCTAGAATCATCAAGAACTGTATCATATGACACAATACTTTTCAAGATGAGTTCTTAATCCATTTTTTCAACTTGTGTATAATCTAATTCAACTGGTGTCTCGCGACCGAAAATATCCAATAGCACGCGAATTTTTTGTTTGTCGGCCAGAATTTCAATGATTTCTCCATCACGACCTGTGAAAGGACCATCCTTTACAGTAACCATGTCGCGAAGCTCAAAATCGATCCTAACTTTCGGCGCTTCAAATCCCATTGTTTTGAGAATTGTATCCGCTTCTTCAGGAAGCAACGCTGTTGGTTTGGAACCAGCTCCAGTGGATCCGACAAAACCCGTGACCCCTGGGGTATTCCGCACGACATACCATGAATCGTCCGTCATAACCATTTCAACAAGCACGTATCCAGGAAATACCTTTTTGGTAACTGTGCGTTTTTTACCGTCTTTATTCTCTACTTCTTCCTCAGTAGGAACAAGCACCCGAAAGATTTTGTCTTCCATGCCCATAGACTCAACACGTTTTTCCAGATTCGCTTTAACCTTGTTTTCATACCCAGAGTAAGTATGAACGACATACCACGCTTTTTCCATATCCACGAGGACGTTAGACGTCCGTCCCTCCTAAGACCCGAATATTACCTACTTCTTAATAATAAGACCGATTAGCTCTGAAATTCCAAAGTCCACCACAAACATAAATACCGCTAAGAACGTAATCGCAAGCACAACGACTGTTGTATAGCTAACCAGCTCTTTGCGATTCGGCCAGCGGACTTTTTTCAATTCAGAGACAACATCTTTTAAAAACGAACCTGTTCTGGAAAAGATATTCATATTGCTACCTCCAGACTTTTCGTTCATCATTATTTAGTTTCACGATGAACTGTGTGCTTTTTATCACGGGAGCAATACTTCTTCTTTTCGATGCGCTCAGGGTTCGTACGCTTGTTCTTCGTGCTGATATAGTTACGATCACCGCAATCGGTGCACGCTAATGTAATGTTTACTCGCATCATTGCCACCTCCATCTTTTCTGTTACCTAAAGACTATAACTACAACCCAAATAAACTCGGGAAAAACCGCTACTTTTTTCCGTATGTTCATAGAAGTAACCATAGAATCTACTCTATGGCTACCAAACAAATTTATCACATCAGCTAGCATAATGTCAACGAAATGCCTTGACAATTTTATACACTATCGTTCTAACTAATTTTTCCTTGAATATAATTCGACAAAAAACAGGATTTTTGCGTTTATAGCCGAATACATGCTATAGACAATCTTGTAAAACTCCAAATTACAGTTGCACTTCTCTACCTTCTAGATATCGTTCCAACTTCCGTTTCACTCGTTGCAATGCATTGTCGATAGACTTTACATGGCGATCCAACTCAACTGCGATCTGTTGATAGGAACGTCCATCCAGATAAAGCATCAGTACCTGACGTTCCAAATCGCTAAGAATTTCACTCATTTTGCCTTCAATGTCGTCAAATTCTTCTCGATTAATAAACAGCTCTTCAGGATCAGTTACCTTTGTTCCACAAATCACGTCAAGCAATGTTCGATCCGAATCCTCATCATAGATGGGCTTGTCCAACGATACGTAAGAGTTAAGAGGAATGTGCTTCTGCCTTGTTGCCGTCTTTATCGCTGTAATGATTTGACGGGTAATGCATAACTCGGCAAATGCCTTAAACGAAGTGAGCTTGTCCCCTCTAAAATCCCGTATAGATTTGTATAGGCCAATCATGCCCTCCTGTACAATATCTTCACGGTCCGCCCCGATCAAAAAATAAGAACGAGCTTTGGCCCGTACGAAATTTTTGTACTTATTGATCAGGTATTCTAGGGCCTCAGCATCGTTCTCTCGTACTAACTCTACTACTTCTTCGTCGGACATCAGATCATATTGAGTATGTTTCAACTCCTTGAGATCAACACTCACTATTATCCCTCCGACACCTGGTTACATAAGATAGTGTTATTATACATGAATCGATAAAATAGCGTCAACCAAATGCGTTTTACTCTCTTCTCCATTTTTCGAAGATTTTCGCTATTTCATCATTTAACGGAATCCGTGAAAAATACTGGTCTTCATTTGTTTCTTTTACTGTTTGATTAATTTCCTTTTGGGCATTTTCTACTTCTAATAACAGCTCTCGTGCCGATTTCCGCAGAGCCCCCTGTCCAAAAATGACCCGCTGCGAGGTATAGTCGGATGTAGCTACATATATTTGTCGATTTTTCTCGAAAAATTCATGAACTAGTCGTTCAATTTTTTCGTCAGCCGTCTCTTTTTTCTTCGTAAAATAAACCTCAATCTTAAAATCTTCCTGTTTTTTTCCAATTCCCGGTATTTTATAGGCATCAAAAACTACAATGACTTTGATTCCTGAGTAGCTTTGGTATTCAGCTAATTGAGAAATGAGGATGTCGCGCGCCTCATCCATCTGATCCTGATCCTTTAAGACGCGCAACTGTGGCCAAGCCCCAATAATGTTATAGCCATCTACAATGAGCAGTTGCTTGCTCTTTCTTTTAGCCATTTCATTTTCCTCTAGGTAAGAGTGGGTTTCGTCCTCGATATACCTCATACATTAGAATAGCCGCCGCAACCGAAGCATTCAGCGAAGTAACTTGTCCAGCCATCGGTAAACGGTAAAGGAAGTCGCAATTCTCGCGTACAAGACGACTCATTCCCTTCCCCTCACTACCAATTACCAAAGCAAACGGCATGGTATAATCCCCTTCTCGGAAATCCTGTTTTCCTGCCGCATCTGTACCACCAATCCAGAAGCCTTTTTCCTTTAGTTCCTCCATGGCACGTACAATATTGGTCACACGGGCAACCGGTACATATTCAATCGCTCCAGCAGATGCTTTCGCAACGGTTGCTGTCAAAGAAACAGATCGGCGTTTTGGTATAATGACGCCATGCGCTCCAACCGCATCAGCAGTTCGCAGAATCGAGCCTAAATTATGCGGATCTTCCAGCTCATCTAAAATAATGACAAAAGGTACTTCATTTCTCTCTTCTGCCTTAGCCAAAATATCATCTATCTCCACATAGTCGTACGCCGCTACTGAAGCAATAACTCCTTGATGGTTATCTGAGCTAACTAATTGATCCAGCTTCTTTCGGTTAGCCGTGGTAATCACCACTCCAAGCTCCTTTGCTAACGTGAAGATAGGCCCCATCTGGTTTTTATTAGCACCTTCTGCCATCCATATCTTATTAATAGTACGTCCTGAGCGCAAAGCTTCGATAACGGGGTTTTTACCCAAAATCCACTCTTCATTCATTTCATTTATTCTCCTTCCACGATCGCAAACGCTTGTTGAATAATCTCCTGCAATCGCTTGTCTTCACCATTCAAATATAAATAACCGATCAAGGCTTCAAATGCTGTAGCATGCCGATAATCAACAATGTTAGCATTCTTGGCACTCGATCCCGATTTAGCATTTCTTCCCCGCTTTACTTGCGCCATCTCCTCCTCCGTCAAAGAAGGAAGGAGATGGTGCAGGATAGTCGCCTGCGCTTTTGCAGCCACATAGCGGTTTGCTGTTTTATGCAGCAGATTTGGTTTTGCAATCCCTTGCGTTATCAAATGACAGCGCACGTAATGGGCGTACGTAGCATCCCCTAAATAGGCGAGCACTAGCGGATTAATAAGCTTAGGATCACGGGCTAGTGTATCTCTTTCTATTATCATGTTATTGCTCCTTATTTTCGACGCCAGCGAATACCCTGTGGTGTATCTTCAAGGATAATTCCCATCTCTTGTAGTTGATCGCGGATTTCATCAGAACGAGCAAAGTTTCGAGCCTTTCGAGCTTCTGCGCGTTCTGCTATTAAAAGCTCAATCTCTTCATCTAGTAAAGTAGCCTCTTCCTGCAAAATTAACCCTAATACAGAACTTAGCTCTTCTAGCAACTGACGGTAAGCCTTGATTTCCGTAGCCCCTACGTTATCATGACGCGTATATAGATTAGCTTCCTTGGCGATGTCAAACAATACTGTAATTCCATTAGCAGTATTTAAATCGTCATCCATCTCTTCCTCAAAACGCTTACGCAAGCTCTCAATTAACTGCGCTTGCTCCTGTGCTAAGCCATTTGGCTCTTCTTCGCGCGCCGTATTGAGACGATGCCCCAGATTTACATATGCATTTTTAATCCGATCTAATCCATTAGCTGCTTGCTCCAGCATTTCATCGCTAAAATTAATCGGACTGCGATAATGACCGCTTAGCATGAAAAAGCGAATGAGTTGACCAGTGTATTTTGTAATCAGGTCGCGTGCTAATAAAAAATTGCCCAAGGACTTAGACATCTTTTCGTTGTCGATATTAAGCATTGCGTTATGCATCCAGTATCGAGCGAACGGTTTGCCTGTAAAGCACTCTGACTGTGCAATTTCATTTTCATGGTGAGGGAAAGTAAGATCTGTTCCACCTGCATGAATATCAATGGACTCTCCTAAGAAGCGAAGGGCCATCGCAGAGCACTCAATATGCCAGCCAGGACGCCCCGCTCCCCAAGGGCTCTCCCAAGAAATTTCTTGAGGCTTAGCCGCTTTCCACAAGGCAAAGTCAAGCGGGTTCTCTTTCTTTTCATTTACTTCAATTCGTGCCCCTGCTTGCAAATCATCTAGGGGCTGATGAGATAGTTTGCCATACTCGTTAAAACGATTAGTGCGGAAGTAGACATCGCCCTCACTCTCGTAGGCAAACCCTTTTTCAATTAACCCTTCAATAAAGGAAATAATTTCTGGAATCGTATTCATAACTCGCGGTTGAATATCAGGTGGCAGGACATTTACTCCCTGTAGATCCTGATTATATGCTACCGTATAGCGGTCAGCCAATTCGGCCACTGTTGTCTGCTCTTCATTTGCTTTGCGAATGAGTTTGTCATCTACATCGGTGATATTTTGTACAAATGTAACCTCATAGCCTTTGTATGCCAAATAGCGGCGCAATGTATCAAATACGATGGCAGGACGCGCATTTCCTATATGAATATAATTATAAACGGTTGGGCCGCAAACATACATTTTCACTTTGCCTTCCTCTAACGGGACAAAGGTCTCTTTTTCGCGTGACATCGTGTTATATAAGCGTATGCTCATTATTTGATTTCTCCTTTTTAACTTGATCAAGCTCCACCTTTAATTGAGCAATTTCCTTTTGCATATCCCGAATCATCTCTAATATCGGGTCTGGTAAATTAACATGGTCCAAATCACATTCTACCTTTTGACCATTTTGCACCTTAATACGGCCCGGAATCCCAACTACTGTTGAGTGGGAAGGTACAGGCTGGAGGACGACAGAGCCCGCTCCAATTTTAGAGTAATCTCCAATTTTAAATGAGCCGAGCACCTTTGCTCCGGAGGCAATAATAACATTGTTTCCTACCGTCGGATGACGCTTTCCTTTTTCTTTCCCTGTACCTCCAAGGGTAACCCCTTGATATATGGTTACATCATCGCCAATCTCACAAGTTTCCCCAATTACAACACCCGCTCCATGGTCAATAAACATTCTCCGACCAATCGTTGCTCCTGGATGTATCTCGATTCCTGTAAAAAAGCGCGTGATTTGAGAAACGAAACGAGCTGAGGTTTTCCATCCTCTTTTCCATAAGCTATTCGCCACTCGGTGTCCCCAAATGGCATGAAGCCCTGCATAAGTTAGCACCACTTCCCACGTACTCCGTGCAGCAGGGTCACGCTCAAACACGATCTGTATGTCTTCCTTCATCCTAGCAAACATGGGACTCCCCCTATTCTTTTGCCTGACCACCGGTTTCTTAACGTTTCATCGTAAACGAAGCAGGCTTTACGTTTTGACAAGGCTTCAGCAGGGCAGGATGTTGCTTTTCTCAGATGAATGCAAAAAACACCGCCTCTTACGCCTATATAGACGCAGAGACGGTGCTTTTACCGTGGTTCCACTCTGCTTAGATGAATCAAACTCTACCCCAAAGAAGACTAGAGTCCATCTCGCTCAATACCCTTTATCGGCGGGTCCCCCGACCAATCTACTTGCAATAGACATTGTGTTCAATTGGTTGCTCCCAGGTGCATTTCCAAGAAGAGTCTACAAACGGCTTCCACCTATCCCGTTCTCTCTATTGAATCCTCTTTCTTGTACTTCTCCTGTTCAACGCATGCAAAATCTATGTTGTTTTTTATTATAGACTAGAAATCACTTGCTGTAGACGTGCCAATACTTTTTCGCGGCCAATTAAGTAAATGGATTGGCCAAGATCACGTCCGTGCGCCTGACCTGTAATGGAAACACGTACTGGCATAAATAGTGCTTTCCCCTTATATCCAGTTGCTTTTTGGACTGCCTTTAAAGAAGCATTAATTGTTTCTACACTATATTCATCTGCAGATTCAATGTGCTCCTTAAAGCTCACAAGTACTTCTTTTACTTGAGGTTCTTTTAATACTGCCTTGGCATCCTCTTCATACACTACTTCTTCCAAGAAAAAGAGAGCGGAAAGAGGTACAATCTGTGCGCAATAAGACATCTGCTCTTGATATAGCGCTACGATTTGTTTTGCCCATTCTCTACGTTCAGTAGTCAATTCTTCTTCTAAGAAGCCCGCTTCTTGAAGATGAGGAATACACATGTCCACGATCTCATCCACTGATTTAGCTTTGAGATAATGATTATTCATCCAGTTCATTTTGGTGCTGTCAAATACAGCCGGGGATTTGCTAACTCGATCGAAGCTAAATCGCTCGCTCAACTCTTTTAATGAGAAGATCTCTTGTTCCCCACCTGGAGACCATCCTAATAACACAAGGAAATTCACAATAGCTTCTGGCAAGTAGCCCATATCGCGATATTGTTCAATGAACTGAATAATGCTTTCATCGCGTTTACTCATCTTTTTACCCTCTTGATTTAAAATAAGGGCTAAGTGAGCAAATTGAGGTGCTTCCCAACCGAATGCTTCATAGATCATTAATTGACGAGGGGTGTTGGATAGATGCTCTTCTCCTCGAACAACATGACTGATTTTCATGAGATGGTCATCGATTACAACCGCAAAGTTATAGGTTGGGATACCATCTGGACGACAGATAACGAAATCTCCGCCCATTTCATTTGAATCAAAGGTTACTTCACCACGAACAAGATCGTTTACTGTATAAGAACGATTTTCTGGCATAATGAAATGAACAGAAGGAACTCGTCCTTCTTTTTCATAGGCAGCTTTTTGTTCTGGTGTTGTATGACGGTGCTTTTCTAAAATACGAGGGGTTTCATTACGTGCAAGCTGCTCTTCGCGTTCTGCATCGAGCTCTTCCTTTGTTGCATAGCAGTAATATGCTTTTCCCTCTTTTAATAATTGTTCAACATATCCTTTATAAATATCCAAGCGGTCCATGCAACGATATGGGCCATATGGGCCACCAATGTCATCGCCCTCATCCCACTCGACACCGAGCCACTTCAAGTTTTCCATTTGTTTCTCTGCGGCATTTTCCACATTGCGCACTTGATCTGTATCCTCGATGCGCACAATAAATTTTCCGCCTAAACGACGTGCATACAAATAATTAAATAGCGCTGTACGAGCACCGCCAATATGCAAATGACCGGTTGGACTCGGAGCATAGCGCAAACGAACTTCCTTTGTCATGATGACACCATCCTTATCCCATCTCTTCCAAACTTATGATACTACTAGACTTACGCATTGACAAGCAAACATACAGCCTGTGCAGCGATACCCTCGCCACGTCCAGTAAAGCCTAATTTTTCAGTTGTAGTTGCTTTAATATTCACCTGAGCAGTATCCGCATCAAGCGCTTTAGCAATTACTTCACGCATCTGCGGAATATATGGTGCCATTTTAGGCGCTTGTGCGATGATCGTAGCATCAACATTTCCTAATTGATATCCTCGCTCTTTTACCAAATTCCATACATGGATGAGTAGCTCTAAACTATCGGCATCCTTAAAAGCTGGATCAGTATCAGGGAAATGCCGTCCAATGTCTCCCTCTCCAATCGCGCCAAGAAGTGCATCAGAAACCGTATGTAATAGTACATCTGCATCTGAGTGTCCTAATAAACCTTTTTCATATGGAATCGTTACACCGCCAATGATGCAGGGCCTGCCTTCAACTAGTTGATGTACATCGAAACCTTGTCCGATCCTCATTTTCTCCTCTTCCTCTCTTCCAAACGCCTCTTCATAATCTCTTCCCCAAACCAGAGATCATCAGGAGTTGTCACCTTGATGTTTTCATAGCTACCATCAACAATTGTAACTGGGTATCCAAGCATTTCTACGAGCATCGCATCATCTGTTCCTGCTTTTCCCTGTTCAAGTGCAAACTGGTGCGCTTCTTTTACGAGTGAAAGTGGAAAAGCTTGTGGGGTCTGAACCGCCCACAAGCTCTCGCGTGCCGGGGTTGCTTGCACGATTCCATCTGGACCTACGATTTTAATCGTATCCTTTACAGGAACCGCTACAACAACTGCCTGATGATCTTTTAATTTGGTTATGATTCCAGAAATTTGCTCAGCCGTGATAAAAGGTCTTGCTGCATCATGGATTAATACATGCGTACAGCTCTTTGATAGAGCTTCAAGTCCATTTCGCACACTATCTTGACGCTCTGCACCACCTATAGCCAAGATCACTGAATATGGCATGCTCTTTCGCCATCGATCCATATCCTCGTAATCTTGTTCATTTATCACCAGAACCACCTCGGAAATTCCCGGATGTTGAATGAAAGCTTCAACCGTATGCTGAAAAATCGGCTTATGCTGTAAATGCAACCATATCTTATTCTTACCAACTTTCATTCGTTTCCCTTTTCCAGCGGCAACAATCACCACGCTTGTTTCCACACGTACCCTCTCCATTATGTTATCAATGCGCTACAATGCCTTCTCCAGCATCTTTGGCTTCGCGAAGATCATGCGACCTGCCGATGTCTGTAGCACGCTGGTTACCAGCACATCAATCTCTAACCCAATATAATCACGGCCGCCTTCTACTACGATCATAGTACCGTCATCAAGATAAGCTACACCTTGACCGTACTCTTTTCCGTCTTTAATTACCTGCACATGTAATTCTTCACCCGGCAGGACCACAGGTTTAACCGCATTGGCCAAATCATTGATATTAAGAACTGGAACACCTTGCAATTCACAGACCTTATTTAAGTTGAAGTCATTGGTAACCACTTTACCATTAAGGACCTTTGCTAGCTTAATTAATTTACTATCCACTTCCGCAATCTCTTCAAAATCTCCTTCATAAATTTGAACATTAACTTTTAATTCTTTTTGAATTTTGTTTAGAATGTCCAAACCTCTGCGACCACGGTTTCTTTTTAGTGCATCAGACGAATCAGCAATATGTTGTAATTCTTCAAGTACGAACCCTGGGATAACAAGCGCTCCCTCGATAAAGCCGGTGCGACAGATATCAGCAATGCGACCGTCGATAATGACGCTAGTATCCAGAACTTTATGCTCAACGTTGGCACCAATGCCTCCGCTTTCCTTTTTGCTTTTCTCCTTGCGACCTATAGAAAATACCGCCATAATTTCGTCTCTTTTACGAAATCCCACCTGAAAGCCTAAGTAACCAAGCAAACCGGAAACAAGAAGTGGTAAGAAATCACCGAGAACTGGGACAGGTATACTATTGATCGGTAGGAATAATAAAAAGGCAACGATAAGTCCGATAATCAAACCTAAGGCTCCAAACATGACATCAGTAATAGGGAGTGTCAATAGCCTTTCTTCACCCCAGCGGATTGCATTCACCAAATAATCCACCAACGTATTTGCCAATAGGTAAAACAAAATCACCCCTAGTACAGCCCCAATGTATGCTGGACGTGGAACTTCTCCAAAATTGAGCAAATCATTCAAAAATGAGAAAAATGCAGGCCCAAACTGATACCCCAGTCCTCCACCAATGATAACAAAGAAAAACTTACAGATTCGTTTTAACATAGGCTCACCTCCTCTTATTAATATAGACAGAAGATCTAACAAAAAAACCTAGTCTCCTGCAAATGATTTGAATGGTTTGTCTCATATCTCTTTCCCCTCACTATAACAAAATATTTTTTATAGTGTCAAATAGCCGGAAATTTTAACACAGCTTAAACATATACGTCAATCAAAAAAACATAAATTTGAAAAAGCCAGCAAAAATTCTAAGGTTTGACAGATGGATTATGGAGTTTCTATAATAAACCATAATCAAGTGAATAGAATTTTCTGACTCCCCCTCATCAGAGAACAGAGGTGAATACTATTGTCTAGTGAAATCAAGGATTTTCAAGAACAAGTTTCCAACCTACTGATTAGACATCGGAGTATTTTAGATGTCATGTCTAAGCTGCAGGAGTCCGGCGCTCGAACAAACCGGGCTTTGACGAAAGCAGTAACTGATTGTGGATGCGTGGAGATTACTGCCTTAAAGCAAGCTTTTGATCCAGCAAGTTCCTTACACGATAACCAACCTCATCTAGACACGCATTTTTCGGGACAGCTTTGTGAGCACTGCCGGGATATCCTAACCGCTGAAATTGGAAAAAACTTGTTTTACTTGGCTGCCCTTTGCAACGTCACTGATATTTCCTTATCCAAAGTACTCGAAGTTGAAACAGATCGACTCAATACGTTAGGAGTTTTTAATCTCTCCTAGCATCCAATTGTTCTGTTCTCTCTATACTACGGATGAACCGGCAAGAAAGTTGCAACCCCCCGTTTGCGTTAAACGGGGGGTTGTTGTTTGATCCTATCAAGTTATAGATAATGCTTTTTCTCTTCTTGCGATTCTCTTTTTCTTACCTTGCGAATAAAATATTCAACGTTTTTTTTTATCCCATACAAAGCATATAGTGCGAGCGGCACAAATACCAGTTTGGAAATTTGATTCGGGAACATAATCGCAATAACAATCACACCAACGATGATGATGGGAGCAATCCAATATGCCGACTTCGGAATCCCTACTTTTTTGAAGTTCGGGTATTTAACGCGAGATACCATAAGGTAAGCAAGCATCAGCATTCCAAGTGCCAAGATGGTTGTTGGAAATACTTCATGAAATAATGCCAGTGTAGCTAGTACACCACCAGCAGCCGTAATAGGCAAGCCGATAAAGTAACCAGGAACACCCGCTTGTACATTAAAGCGTGCTAAACGACAAGCTCCACAAATGGGGAAAAGAGCCGTGATGATAATACCTACTACACTGATTTCCTGCAATGCAACTACATACATGATAAAGGCCGGTGCGACCCCAAAAGATATAACGTCCGATAATGAGTCCAATTCTTTTCCAAATTCACTTTGTGCATTTAACATACGTGCTACACGCCCATCCAAACCGTCCAACAGCATACCGACGATTACTGTAATGGCTGCGAAATCAACATAATCGTTAAATGCCAAAATCATTGCTACTATACCTAAAAATAGGTTGCCTAGAGTGAGCATGTTCGGCAATGCTTTCACAATCATAGTCTACCTCCGTTAATTATCATCCCACGATATTCTATCCCTACGGCTAATCGTAATTGGTAAGAGTAGAAAAAGGGGGTAATTTATACCTGTTGACTTTAAAAAGAAAACCGTAGCATAATTCCTTCATACTAATAGAACTAAATGTGCCTGTCAATGAACACTTGTTCCTGGATTCTTTTCAATCCGTCCTTAATGGCACGCGCTCTAATCTCACCAATTCCTTCTACGTCGTCCAATTCCTCGATAGTAGCCATCATAATGAAGTGTAGATTACCAAAGTGGCAAATGAGATTGCAAATCACAGTGGAAGGAAGTCTAGATATCTTGCTAAGCAATCGATATCCACGTGTCATTACTATCTCGTCCGACAGCTTATTCATATTTATATACCCCAATAGTCGAAGAAAGACACTTGGATCCATTAATTCCTCTGGACTTAGCTTACTCATTTCATTTAAGACTTGCTTAGTATCCACCTTATCATCTTTTGCATAGTCTAAAATGAGTAGCTCTGCCTCTTGCTCCACATTGAACACAAGCTCTTCTAGCTGTAGATTAATTAATCGACCCTCCGTACCTAATTCCAGGATATATTTTTTCATCTCTAACTTTATACGGATGACCATCTCAATCCGTTGCATAACCGATACAATTTCATGAACAGTGACTAATTGTTCAAATTCTAACGCACTTAGATTCGTAAGCCCCTGCTCTAATACCATCTTATATCTTTCCAAAGTTTGCAGTGCTTGATTCGTTTTCGCCAAAATAACGCTAATATCTTTAATAACATAGCGCTGAGTTCCTTGGTATAACGTAATGACATTGCGCCTTTGCGAAATGGCAATAACCAAATGGTTCGTTAATCGCGCTGTACGATCGGCTGTACGATGCCTTGTTCCCGTTTCATTCGAAACAACAGCCCCACTGGGCAATAGCTGTGTGTTGGCATATAAAATCCGCTTAGCGTCCTCGCTGACAATAATAGCTCCATCCATTTTGGCCAATTCATATAAATGGGCTGGAGTAAACTCACAGTCAATAAAAAAACCACCGTCAATGATGTTTTTCATCTGTGGACTACATCCCACAACAATTAAAGCCCCTGTTTTGGCATGTAGAACGTTTTCCAGACCCTCACGAAAAGGCGTACCTGGAGCGACAAAACGCAAAGCATCCAACATCAAATATAGCTACCCCCTTAATGCATATTGCAAAGCTTCCTCCACATTTTTCACACCAATTACCTCAATCCCAGCAGGCTTATCTAGTCCTCGTATGCTTCTCTCTGGAATAATGACCCGCTTAAAGCCCAGTTTTTCCGCTTCGCGTATACGTTGCTCAATTCGTGAAACACCGCGGACTTCGCCTGTTAAACCTATTTCTCCAATCACTACATCATATGGGTTCGTTGAATGATCTCGAAAACTACTAGCAATGCTTACCGCAATCGCTAAATCAATAGCGGGCTCATCTAACCGAACCCCACCTGCTACGTTTACATAGGCATCTTGATTTTGTAGCATTAAGCCTACTCGTTTCTCCAAGACTGCCATAATCATAGCGATTCGCTGATGGTCTACCCCTGTTGCCATTCGACGAGGAGTAGCAAAGCTGGTTGGGGAAACTAATGCCTGTAGTTCAACAAGCACGGGGCGAGTTCCTTCCATACTTGCTACTACCGTTGATCCAGCAACTCCAATTGGTCGTTCCGCTAAGAATAGCTCAGATGGGTTTTCTACTTCAGCTAGCCCTTTTTCTTTCATTTCAAAAATACCCATTTCATTTGTAGAACCAAATCGATTTTTAACCGCTCGTAAAATACGGAAGGTATTATGTCGATCTCCTTCAAAGTAAAGAACAGCATCAACCATATGCTCAAGCATACGCGGTCCAGCGATTGCTCCTTCTTTTGTAACATGTCCGACAATAAAGATAGCGATACCTTTACTTTTTGCTATTCGCATCAGATGGCTGGTACACTCTCGGACTTGAGCTACACTCCCTGCTGCGGATGTGACAGCAGGATGAAAAATGGTTTGGATTGAGTCAATAATGACCACATCAGGGTCGACAAACGTGATCTGCTCCTCCACCTGCTCCAAATCAGTCTCCGTCACTACTAGCAGATTTGATGTTTGTACACCAAGCCGATCAGCTCGCATTTTAATTTGTTTAACAGACTCCTCACCGGAGATATACAACACTTTATTATTCTGATGGGCAAGAGCAAAGGAAGTTTGGAGAAGTAAGGTAGACTTTCCGATCCCCGGATCTCCCCCAACAAGCACCAACGATCCCAAAACTAAACCGCCACCTAAGACACGGTTTAATTCACCTAAGGTGGTATCTAACCGTGGTTCCTCCTCACTTATGACCTCTGTGATGGGCTGTGCCTTTTGTTTAGTGGACATACCACGCTCTCTACCACCGGCTTGTTTACGCTCTAATTCCTCAACCATTGTATTCCAATTATTACAGCCTGGGCATTTGCCCAGCCATTTAGGACTTTCGTACCCGCATTCCTGACACACAAACTTTGTTTTTACTTTTGACATATAACATACTCCCGTATCTATAAATTCATTCTACTTGTTGTTCGTGCAACTACTGTTAAATCCTGCTAATGGACAGCATTTTTATATCACCTTACATGTATGCTAGATGTATAAAAAATATCCCCGAATCATCTTCGGGGATACGTACTGCTTTCTCCTGAAATTATACCATGTTTTGCTTCAGGATTCGTTTATTTTGTTACTTTTACTTGTTCCAAGCGTTTTACCGTTAATTTGCCGTCTTCCGCATCAATTTGAACGGTATCTCCTTTTGTGATCGTTCCCTTGAGCAATTCCTCAGATAAGCGGTCTTCAATATTTCGTTGAATTGCCCGACGTAGAGGTCGTGCACCATAGGCGGGATCAAAGCCCTCTTTAGCGAGAATTTTCTTAGCCTCTTCGCTTAGTTTGAAATCAATCTCCTGTTCGACTAGGCGTTTGCGCAAGTCCTCGGTCATCAAGGTAACGATTTTTTCAATATGCTCCTGTTCTAGAGAGTGGAACACAATAATTTCGTCGATACGGTTCAGGAACTCTGGACGGAAGCTACGTTTCAATTCATCCATGACTTTATCTTTCATATCTTGATATTTCTTTTCAGAATCATTTGTAGTAAAGCCAAGGGAGCTATTTTTCTTAATCATGCTTGCACCCACATTGGATGTCATGATGACTACCGTATTGCGGAAATCAACTGTCCGTCCTTTAGAATCTGTTAATCTTCCATCATCAAGCACTTGTAATAAAATATTAAAGACATCTGGATGTGCCTTTTCAATTTCGTCTAGCAAAATAACTGAGTATGGTTTACGGCGAACCTTTTCTGTCAATTGACCGCCTTCATCATAACCCACATATCCTGGAGGCGCACCAACTAGACGGGCCGTGGTGTGCTTCTCCATGTACTCGGACATGTCTACACGGATCATGGCATCTTCATCACCGAATAATGTTTCAGCCACAGCACGAGCTAATTCTGTTTTACCTACCCCTGTAGGGCCTAAGAAGATAAACGAACCAATTGGACGCTTTGGATCTTTTAAACCAGCACGAGCGCGACGTACTGCACGGGCAACTGATTTAACAGCCTCGTCCTGTCCGATAACTCGGTCGTGTAGAATATCTTCCATTTTTAATAGACGTTCTGTTTCTTCTTCCTTCAATTTTAAAACAGGAATACCAGTCCAGTTAGCTACCACATGAGCGATATCCTCCTGAGTAACCTCCATGTTTAGTTTTCCTTGTCTCTCTTTCCAATCCTTCTTCGTGGAATCGAGCTCCTCGCGTAGTTTTTGTTCCTTATCTCTTAACGCTGCAGCTTCTTCAAATTCCTGAGATTGTACGGCTGCGTCCTTTTCTTTGCGAACCTCTTCTAATCGTGCTTCTAGCTCTTTTAGGTTAGGTGGTACGGTAAAGGATTGCAGGCGAACCTTGGAAGCTGCCTCGTCAATTAAATCAATAGCTTTATCTGGCAAAAAGCGATCCGTTATATAACGATCTGACATTTTTACCGCCTGATTAATAGCTTCATCTGTAATTTTTACACGATGATGAGCTTCATAACGATCACGTAAACCGCTTAAGATTTTTATCGCATCTTCAGGAGTCGGTTCATCTACTTGAATGGGTTGGAAGCGGCGTTCGAGAGCGGCATCCTTCTCAATGTATTTACGATACTCATCCAGCGTGGTAGCACCGACACATTGTAGCTCGCCGCGAGCAAGTGCTGGTTTAAGAATATTGGATGCATCAATCGCTCCCTCAGCCCCACCTGCTCCAATTAATGTATGCAACTCGTCAATGAACAGAATTATATTTCCTGCTTGTCGAATTTCATCCATAATTTTTTTCAGACGATCCTCGAATTCTCCACGATATTTGGTGCCAGCTACCACTGTACCCATATCTAAAGTCATGACACGTTTATCACGCAATGTTTCTGGAATCTCATTATTAACAATTTTTTGGGCTAGACCCTCAGCTATCGCTGTCTTACCAACACCCGGTTCACCAATTAATACGGGGTTATTCTTTGTCCGTCTGCTCAATACCTGAATCACACGTTCAATTTCCTTCTGACGCCCGATCACCGGATCAAGTGAACCTTCTTTAGCAATAGCCGTCAAGTCCCGTGCTAATCCATCTAAAGTAGGAGTATTTGCCGATGCGTTGCTTCCAGAAGGCTGATGAGATGACATCATTTCTGAGCTGCCCAATAATTGCAATACCTGTTGACGTGCTTTATTTAGGCTAATGCCTAAGTTGTTCATAATTCGCGCAGCAATTCCCTCTCCCTCGCGAATTAGACCCAACAAAATATGTTCGGTTCCCACGTACGTATGACCAAGTTTGCGAGCTTCGTCCATGGACAGCTCAATTACTTTCTTAGCTCGTGGGGTGTAGTTTGGTGTATAATTCGTCGTGTTTGCCGGTTGTTCAGGAGCACGACCGATTAAAGATTCTACTTCATTTTGAATTTTATCAAGTCCGAGACCGAGTGCTTGAAGTGCTTTTGCCGCAATTCCTTCTCCCTCTCGGATCAGACCTAAAAGAACATGTTCGGTTCCAATATCTTTGTGACCTAAACGAACTGCCTCTTCCAATGCTAAAGCTAATACTTTTTGTGCACGCTCTGTAAATCGTCCAAACATCATAGTATAAGCACCTCCATTACTCTTCTCTTATGAATTACATTTTAGTCGTTCTCGAATGACATAAGCTCTACGCTCATCTCGTTGTTCTGCTGTTAATTTCTGTCCCGCATCATATTGTAAAAAACCGGGTTGTGTGCTAACTAACAGTTCATTTACAACAAATGGGCTGCATGCTTGTAAATAACCCAAATCTATTCCCAAGCGTACATCAGATAAGCGCTGAGCCGCTTCTTTTGATTCGACCGTTCTGGCATGAGTCAAAATCCCATAAGAACGAAAAATCTTATCCTCAATAGATATGCGACTATGCTCTTGCAAATACTGTCGCGCTTCTCGCTCTTGTTCAATAATTTGACTTGCGACGCTGTATAGATTTGAAATAATATCTGCTTCCGACATACCGAGTGTCACTTGATTGGAAAGCTGAAAGAGGTTGCCAACAGCTTCGCTTCCTTCCCCATACAAACCGCGAACAACCAAGCCTACTTGAGTAATTGCTTGCAAAATTCGATTAATCTGCTGGGTCATCACAAGTGCCGGTAAATGTAACATGACAGAAGCACGTATACCAGTACCTACGTTTGTAGGACAACTAGTTAAATAGCCTCGTTTTTCATCAAAAGCATAATTGACTTGTTTTTCGAAGATATCATCCATCTTGCTTCCTTTTTCCCAGGCTTCCCGTAATTGAAAACCTGGCAAGAAAACCTGAATACGTAGATGATCTTCTTCATTGACCAATACACTAATGGATTCGTCCTCACTTAAAATGACGGCACCTTTTCTGGATTCCTCTGCCAAATTGGGGCTGATAAGATGTTTTTCTACCAGCACTCTCTTTTCGAGAGGCTTCATGTCCTCCATAGACAACAGTTCGAAGGCGCCTTTCTTCTTCATAGAAGACGAATCGATTACTTCTTTTACTTTACGTACGACCTCTTCTGCTTGTGAGTCAGTAGCTAAGAGTGGAAAAGGATGCTGACGTAGGTTCCTAGCGATTCGCAACCGCGTACTAATAACAATATCAGAATCAGGACCCTCGCCTTTCATCCAATTACTCCATGGGTGCTGGGTAAAACGCTGTAGGGACATACTTGATGTTCACCTCCACCATTTATTCACTTGGATTGTTCAATCTTTTGTTCCAATGCACGAATACGGTCTCTAATTTCCGCTGCCTTTTCAAACTCCTCTGTAGCAATATGCTGTTGAAGAGCAGTTTTTAGTTGCTGTAAATCCTTTTTGATCTTTAATTGGCTACCTGTACGTTCAGGTACTTTCCCCATATGCTGGGTATTTCCATGAATTCTTCTAAAAAGCGGGTCAAGTTTAGCTCCAAAATGGTTATAACAATCACTGCAACCAAAACGACCACTCTTGCTAAATTGTGTATAGGTTAATCCGCAGGTTTCGCAACGCGTAAGCGGAGAAACTGTATTTTGGTTCATCTGTTGACTGCTGACACCTTTGTTCATTGGGTCAAAATTTAATAGACCAGCCAATAAATTATTTAGACCAAAATTACCAAAGCCTGAGAAATATTCGCCTTTTTCCTTGGCACATTGCTCGCAAATGTGAGTCTCAGACTTTTCACCATTTACGATTTTGGTAAGATGTAAGGTTGCGGGACGTTTGCCGCACTCTTCACAATTCATAATAAGAACCTCCTTACAAGTCAATCGGTACAACCAGACTTTTAGGGTTAATTCTATTTTTTGCAAAGGTGTAACTTCTATGTTATGAGAATCGATGTAATCATATGCTTTAAGATACTAGCTCTTAGCTGATCTCGTAAAGATGTATTAACCATCAGCACCTGTCTTGAGGTGGCTACCTTCATTAAGGTGGCTTCTCGTAAACTAATCCATCTTTCTTCCACCAATCGATCAATGATAGAGTAACCGTATGATTGAGTTATACTATCCCCAATCATTTCTTCCGTCAAAAGCTCCTGTAATGTATCCTTACACAAAATTTGTGCCTTTCGAATCCGGATAAAGCCTCCACCGCCACGTTTACTTTCAACAATATATCCTTTTTCAATAGAGAAACGAGTGTTAATGACGTAATTAATTTGGGACGGTACACATTGAAACTTTTCGGCAATATCACTCCGCTGAATTTCAATAGCTCCATTCGGACTCTCCTGAAGTATGCTCTTTAAATGCCGCTCAATGATGTCCGATATATTTCGCAAAGTGTCGCCTCCTTGCCTAAGAATATGAGTGAAACTAAGGGCGTTAAAATTGATTTTTTAGTTAGTTAATTTGACTTTGACTATCTTTGACTTTTATTATAATTACTTTTTTATTTACTTTCAACCCCTATTTCCCTTACTCCTTTATTTTGGTCAAAAAAGGTCTATTTCAACCTGCATCAATCAAAAAAACCACCTTCAAAAAGGTGGTTCACTTTTACCTGTTTATTTAGATTGATAAAATGGTACTTGTTGAAGTAATTCCGCATAGCCTTGAATGACTACATCTGCGTTTTTCAACTCACCAGAATCAGCAAATCCAAAATCACAGCCTATTGTCCATAAATGATTTTTTTTACCTGCCTCAACATCTGACTTACGATCTCCTACCATGACTGCCTGCTTAATATCGTATGTTTTTAGAAGAAGGGCTACTAGATCTACTTTTGACTCGGTTTGGAAACGCCCGGCTGAGTATAGATCAGTAAAAAGATGCGTGATGTTAAAGTGCTCACATATTGCTTCAACATAACCATCCATGGCATTAGATGCTACAAAAAGCGCAATTCCCTTCTCGTGCAGTGCTGTTAGTTGTTCTACCACTCCCGGATACAGGGAAACAACACCTTCATCCAATAATTTCTCTTCATGCTTAGCTAATAACTCCGTAGCCAGTTCTCTTGTCTTTTCATCTGCTTCCGGTAGCAGTACATCCCATATTTCATCTAGAACCATGCCCAGAGTATTAGTAATTGCATGATCATCAGGAAGTTCACCATCCCATAGCTGGCGATCTCGTAAATCTTGAAAGGTGCGTCTAAAACCTGGAATAGCCATAGACTCTGTCTGCAATAAAGTACCATCCATATCAAAAATAACGGCATGCTGTATGCTCACTCTACCACCTCAATATCGTGTTGTTACATGATTGTGACCGATTTTCATAGAACTCACTCATCTACTGCATATCTTGCTTAATAAATGCAGCAATGTCATAAGCGGCAAACGGACGTGCAATCATCTCTGCTTGTTGTCGCATTGCTTTAGACTTTTGTTCATCTAAAAGCACTTGCTCAATTGAGTATATCAAATCTCGACTCTCTGTAGCGTGGACAGCACAGCCATTGTTTAACAAAAAGTGACTATTTCGTTCCTCTTGACCTGGCAATGGATTAAATATAACCATCGGGACACGTTTGCTTAATACCTCAGCAGTTGTTAAACCACCTGATTTTGTTACAATCGCATCGGCTACTTCTAAATACTCATGAAAATTATCTACATATTGTAATGCCACTACATCATGAGAATACGAACGGTTTGTAACACTTCTATATAATTTTTCATTTAGACCTGTTAAGACGAAAATTTTTAAAGGAATATGTAAGGCATCGAGACCTTGCAATACTTTATCCATGGGGCCTAAACCTAATCCACCACCGGACAATATTAACACCTTTTGGTCTGGCTTAATTTCAAATTTAGCACGAAGCTCCTGTTTATGAACCTCTTCTCTAAATTTGCGCATAATCGGAATACCCATTGGTTTAAATTTTTGCCGATTTTCATGATAAAGATCAACTAAGTAAAAAAGCTGTTCACTAGCAATAAAATAGTGGTCAATATGATGATTTACCCAGGATGGATGGATTGTATAATCCGTTATAATTGTATAAATTGGTTCCGTCCATTGATTGCGTCCCTTTAATACAGAGAGCATACAGCTAGCAAATGGATGCGTAGCAATAAAAGCATCCGGTTCTACACTGTTAATTAATCGTTTTAAATTATTTGCTAGTAGCTTATTAACAAAAACGTTCATATCAAAAAGTCTGGTTTTCTCTGTATTATGATAAATTTTACCCCAAACACTTGGAGAGAGCTTTAATATATTCGTATAGCTTTCCAATAAGATTTTATGGAAGGTTGGACTTATATATTCAAGGGTATCAATTACCATAGAAGCATAACCAAGTTCGCTTAACTCTTCCTGAATCGCACGAGCAGCCTGGTTATGACCGTTGCCAATGGAGGCGGAAAAGATGAGTATCTTTTTCATTTCGACTCTCCTTTGCTGTCTATTCCAACATCAGTTCACTTGCCCCCAATTCTTTTTACATACCAGTATGCCTTACATGTTCTGTAAGGCTTCAATGGGTGTCCTATGATTGGGGTACGAAGATGAGGAAGGCCTAATTCATGTAGGAAAAGTATATTTAGCCGGATTTGATTCTTATCCTTAGCATATCATACCATTGGTTATAACCTAAGTCATATCTTCATGTGCATATATGTTCTAATGTTCTCTTATGTAATACGATTTAACACGGCAATAAGATACACTATGATTCTATCTAAATAATCTTTTCATAAAACGAAAAATCTCTCAACAATAATCTGTTGAGAGATTCTATTCATAATCTTCATTCTCTGAAAACTAGATAATGAAAGTCAGCATAAAGGCAATGTGGATAAGTCCTCGACCGATTAGTATTCGTCAGCTCCATGCATTACTGCACTTCCACACCGAACCTATCAACCTTATCGTCTATAAGGGGTCTTACTAGCTTGCGCTATGGGAAGTCTCATCTTGAAGGGGGCTTCACGCTTAGATGCTTTCAGCGCTTATCCCGTCCGCACATAGCTACCCAGCTGTGCCACTGGCGTGAC
>NZ_JAPTNK010000022.1:0-69805 GCF_026891775.1 Brevibacillus halotolerans | reverse complement strand
TTGGTATAACCGAACCCGAATACATGGTAGTCTAGGCTACAAAACACCTCAAGAAGTAGAAGACTTGCAAAGAAAAGCATCCTAGTACTTAACTTAATTGTGTCCAAGATATTGACTCAAATCCACTCTATTAATGAAGAGGCTACACTTTGTTGGTTAATCTTGCAACTAAATACACAGAGCTTATTTAACACAAGTAAAAACGCCCGAATTTTGGCCATTCGGACGTTAAGTTTACCTCATATGAATTATCAGGAACCATCTATAGAGACTTCATTTTATTCTATAGCTCTTGCCAACCACCAACATAAGTACCATCACCACGAACTAGTAATTCTCCTTTAAGGCTTATATTTTGCAAATTAATTATGTCTCTAATTCCCCAACTTAATTTAGCATTAACTATCGCTCTTACGTTTTTACCCTCTGGGTCATTATAATAGTTTTCGTGATCCAGATGCCAAGCATTCAAAATATTACTCGTTTTCCACTTTGTATAAGGATTTTTTTCGTACCATGTGACTTTTTCCTTTTTGATTTTTACTTTTTGATAAAGTGTATAAGTCCACAACTCAACCCCAATTGCGCTTTCTAATGTATAGGTCGTGTAACCGGTAACTCTTTCTTCCTTCTCCTCTTTTGCTTGTGTACTTATTCCTCTATTCGAGCTTGGTTCAGTAGTCATATGGGTAGTCACTCTGATTTTACTTCCATCCTCAAATTCATGAACTTTTATAGCTTTTTCTCCATCAATCTTTCCTGATGTTTTCAGTCCCCCTTCTGCAAGAGCTTTTTTAATCTCTTCAGCTCTTAATGCCTGTACTACTGTTCCATCTCTGTTTAGAGCACCAGTTTCCATTAAAAAGAATAATTCTTTTGTATTTTGAGGAATAGTTTGTTTTGTTTCGCTTTCTGTTGCAAAAGTCGGTTGAACTAAACCAGTAACTAACACAGCAGACATTGCAATAGAACTAATCAACGATTTTTTCATTAAAATACACTCCTTATTTTTTATTGTTTATTTGGAACAAAGTGGTAAAATATTTTTGAGGTGATGTTAACGTGAAAGCATTTTTTTTAAAACCGAGCGTTTTAGTTTTTTTAATAATTCTAATTACAGGAATTATTAATATCGCTCCAACAGATTTTTGGATGGCTTTTTTCAAATTACTTATTTTTTCAACTGTAATTGCCCTAGTTATTGAATGGATAAGCTCATTCTTTAAAAAAAGGTAAGATTCTTGAAACCTTCACTTCTGTACATCTATAATGTCATCCTCGATAAATGAGACACCCCATATTAACATGTTGTAAACCTCCTAGAGGTCTTTAGTGAATAGCTGAACCACGGCTATATAATTATTACCCCAACAGGGTTTCGTATAAGTTTTCCGTACAGCTTACTCTTAACGACCAACTAGTGTCTAATCTTCTCAAACATTACAATGTACTCATCTAATTGCTGACTCATTTGAAGTACGGCAGGGTGTATAAATGAGCCTTTTCTGTAATACAACATCTCTAATTCTTTACGGAGGAGTTCAATAAGCTTCTGTAAATCATTTCCGAGTTGAGAATTTTCTGTTTTCATATTCTGTAAGTGAGTGGTAAAATGAACTTGAGTAATATTTTTTGTTGCTCAAGATAGGGGCGTTCCGATGGTGTCCAAACTAACGGGAACGCTCCTTTTAGTTAACAATTCATATAATCCGATGGCGCTACCTCCTTTCTTCCTCCTATGTATTATTTTACCATTAGTTGCAGGGACTACCTTTATTTTTTTCTCGAAGAAACGCCTTTACATCTTCCTAAAAAATAGAACTCCCCATAAAAAAAGACGCTATTTTAAGCGCCTGAAAGTTTCAAATAATTAATGACCGGGGTCTCCTGTATATACTTTGATATGTCCTGAAACTATTTGATTCTCGGTTTGCCTTTCTATTGAAAATAAAAACGTCAATGACAATGAGGCTAAAATTATGGATGTTGCTACTACTATCTTTTTCATTACACTACCACCTTTTTATCATTAGACTTCTTGTTGATGACATTATAAACCTCAACCAACTTCCCTAAAAGGTCTAAATCAATTGGTTTCTGATATAAATAATGTATTGATAAAATTTCGCCTATAGTATGATGGATATCTTCATTGGAGTTAATTTGCTCATAAGAAACCATACTCCTTAAATAAGAGGATATTGCATCATTATATTTTCCTATTTCGACTTGCCAAGCGCCTTTTAGTTTAAAAAATCTTCCTATTTCTCGATGTTTGTGAGGTGTTTTCACACCCAAGCAAATTGACTTTTCTTCTGTATCTAATAATGTCTGTATTGATTCTAACTCTCCCAATTTAAAAAATGATTCCATCAAGTCATTTAAGATATGAACACGAGTATCATCTGTAGCCTCTAATAAACACTCTTGAAGAATTGGAATTGATTTTCCATACTCACCTTTTCCAAAATATATGTTAGCTCTTATGAATTTAGAACGCTCCTCAATGAATGTATAATCTAAATTTTCCGATATTTCTAAATTCTTCTCTGCGGACTGAAAATCTCCAGTATGAATAAAAGAGTTGATCATTGCATAAATTACTCTTTGCTTAAGCATACTTGTCCCTAAATCTAAATTGTATCCTGTTCGACCAAGTTCAATGCATCTGTCATATTTTTTTATGTTATGAGCATGTAACGACATTCTAAAATAGAATATTATCTTTTCTTCTTGGGAAAGAAAATCAACATAGTGCAGAACTTCTTCTCCTACTATAAACGATTCTTCCAAACGTTTTAAATCTTCTCTCTCAATTAAGTATTTTTGATATAACCCTTTGGCTATGTAATAGGGCAGTCCATGCACTCTGGCGTACGCAACAATAGTGGTATAAAGAGTTACCTTTGCATCGTTGTTCGTACTAGTGTTTGCAAGTGTATACAAAAAGTCTAACGATGAGCATGTTTCTTTCCTAATGTTTTCTAGGAATTTGATTGCTACTTTATTAATCAAAGAAGGATTGGAAATTTCAATAGCCTCTGATAAAAAATCATCATATAATCCATAACGGCGTTCTACCTGGATGCTATATTCAATTATGTCTTCATAAGGAATTTTTAAAATATCTGCGATAGGTTTCAAAGTCCTCAACTCTGGACTTTTTGTTTCACCACTTTCTATTTTAGAAATAACCCCTTTACTGATCCCAGTTATTCTCGACACTTCTGACAAACTGATGCCTATTTCCACTCTTTTTCTCTTTATCAGTTCCCCCAATGTTGTGAAAGTTAGACTTACACTCATGTTAATCCCCTTCCATAATTTATATATAAACCTACTAATTCCTTTATTAATCTTAACTTGATTCTAACTTTATTGTATATTTTTGTAAATAACAACAAAAAATAATAGATTGATTTACTTTTTTTATGAAAGGGATATTGAAAGTCGAGGATTATTAATATCTCTAATAAAATATATCTTTCAACAATGGGTATCAAAAAAGAGGAGTACGGGCTACGTTATGATGACATCTGTCAACGTATTGTAAATTCAACATCTAGGGTGGATTTTTGGAAGTTTTTATGCCTATATTCCAATATGCACATGCTGAATGGATGTAAAGTATACTCCTTCCAAAAGCTACTAATACAACAACTTTCTTATACTGACCAACAGATAAGTAAAGTAGAAGCTAACATTCAAAAATATATCATACTCTTTGAGAGCGGCAAGATTTCTTCTTATATCGTTAAAGAGAAGCTTGCGGTATGAAAAGGAACTTGCAACCCTCAAAGAAACAAAGGAAACCGTCATATATGAATTATCCAAACCTATGATAAAAGAAGTTTCGGTAGATCGGATACAAAACATTTTTATTAATTTCTCACAGGTACTTTTTAACGTATCACCTGAGAAACAAAAAGATTTACTGCACTCGATTATCAATCGTATTACAATAAAATTTTCTAACAACATTAAAGAGCGTTGTATCGAGAACATTGAGTTGTTCTTCGATACAACGCTCCCCATAAACTTTGTGCCTATTTGTGATACGGCTCCCCCCGACTAATCCGAAACGCCCGATAAATCTGCTCCACCAGCACCAATCGCATCAATTGATGGGGAAATGTCATCTTAGAAAACGACAGCTTCGCATCCGCTCGCTTCAACACCTCATCTGCCAGCCCCAGCGATCCGCCAATTACAAACGCCACCTGACTACGTCCGTGCAGCGCTAGCTTATCCATTTCGCTAGATAGCTTCTCAGACGACCACATCTGCCCCTCGATAGCCAACGCGATCACGTAATGGTCCTGCTTGATATGTGCTAATATCCGCTCGCCTTCCTTGCGCTTGACCTGCTCCATTTCCGTAGCACTTAGCTCTTCCGGGGCTTTCTCATCGTTTACCTCGACGACATTTAGCTTGCAATAGGCCGACAAGCGCTTGACATACTCGGCGATGCCTTCCTTTAAGTACTTCTCCTTTAGCTTCCCGACCGTAATAATTGTAATCTGCACTTCTCCTACATTCCCTTCACATGCAATAGCACGATTTTGCCTGGTTGATTACATTCCATGCAGGTGGCTGGGATTTCTCCTAATTCTACTTCATCTATGGAAAACGTATCTGGTGCCACATCGTGATAATTCACATAATCGTCCAGCTCCGTTTCAATATGCTCCATACAGCTCACACGGATTGGATGCTCCTCATGAAGTGGTGTTTCTTTTCCTTGAATCACGATTGTTTTAGCCATGATGTAATATACCCCCGCTTTATAGTAAGTCGTCTCTCATACTCGACTAAGAGATCGACTTTAGATTCATACTCAAATTGCTTGATTTTCTCACTCTCCTAGTCTACCCCAGATAAGTAATGAATCAAAGGTGAATGGGCATAAAAAAGACAGCTCTTTCATAAGCCGTACCCAAAACAAGATAAAATTTGACTCTTTTTTATCTATTATTTTCAATTAAAAAAACGGCTAGCCAAACACCTATTTACTGCCTTACTGACAGCTAGACAAAAAAAGAGCCGGTTTTCCCCATGTTAAGGATATAACCAGCTTTCTGTCTAGCTCAAAATCTTCACCGTCTTTTATATCTATGATCATTCTAATTATTGTTCTTCCTCTTCATCTAAAGCCTCGGGATAGTATCTTTTAATAATGTCATTGGTGGTTTCTTTGCTTGTTGCGTGTATAAATCTTGAGTAAACCTCTACCCCGGTTGCTATCTCTGAATCGTTAAGCTCAAATGCATGGAGTGTACATACAAATTGATCCTTAACTTGTTCACCATAGTAATTTAGATATTCATGTTCAGCCTTTTTTGCATATTCTTCTGCCAATTTGCAAGCCTGTTCGGTATCTGTAGCTTTCACTATTATGATGCTTTCCTCCAAAAGTTTATTGTCCTTGCTTACATAATAGTCAGCATTTATTTTATCTGGAAGTGGGGCACCTGAATGGATAGATTCAAATAGAATCTTTACTGAATACCATTTCATTCTACATTCATTCGATAAAGCATTTTCCATACAAATCTCTCCTCTCATCAACTACAACTTTTAGGTATGTTAATGAAAAGCTACCCCTGAAGTGGGTTTAAGTAAACCTATTATTACTTTTCAAATCAGTCACCTGTTAATAGATGTACCCGTTTTTTTAGCTTGGAATCAGATCATCATTTCATTTGTCTTGCATTAATGTTAGAATATTAATGTAATTATCTCACTTTTAAAGGTAAGGAGGAAATACCCGATGAAAAAGAGATCGATTAAATTTTTATCTTTTGGTATTGGGTATTCTACCGCTGTTTTTTTCTAGAATTGATTAATGACGGGATAAGTCTGTCTAAAATCAAGAAAGATGAAAAAACAGTGAAAATATATAACATACCCATAAGTTATATGTTTTCTATTTAAAAGGAGACTTTTACAATGAATAATCATGTGATCAAAAGATATAATCCAGAAAATATAGCGAGACCTGTCGGGAACTATAGTCATGTAACAAAAATAAGCAGAAATGCTGAAATGTATGTATTTTCTGGGCAAATTGGTATAGATCAGAACAATAATATACCCACAGATTTTAATCAACAAGTGACAAATACAATGAATAATATCGTTGAAATCCTTTCTTCTCAAAAATTGACTCCCGATCACGTCATTAAGGTTAATATTTGGGCCACAGAAGAAATTGATTGGGAGCATTTCGATGAGATTTGGAATCAAGTATTCGGTACCACACCTCCTTCAATGACGATTGCATACATTAAAGGATTAGGGTTACCGGAATTAAAAATTGAATTAGATGTTTGGGCAGCAGGTTGATTTTAGTAACTCTAAAACAGGCTGTCTCCAAAACCATTAAGGTAAGATCATGATATAAAAAGATAAAAAAAGACCATCCTTATTCAGTGAAAATCTGAAAATGAAGGATGGTCTTTGCTTTGTACTTTATCCATCACCGATGCTTGTATTGGAATGAGCGAGAAATTACCCGATAAGGCTTTTCACATGCCTAACATTTGTACTGGCAAGGAAAATCAACAGGTTTTCTCATTCTCAGCTTTTCCTTTTCACTAGCTTGATGACGAAGGAGACCGCCAGCAACACTTGATTTGCTGGCGGTCCCCCTCATTACCCTATTATTTACGGAAATTGCGGTTGTAGCTGTTCTTGATTCTGCTGTGGTTTTTCCCCGAGTGTTACTTTAACCTCTTTCTTAAATCCATCTCGATACAGAGTGATCGATACGGTTTCACCTGCTTTTTTATTCAGGGTGAAGTATTTCAATAGCTGTGCACTGCTATTAATTGGAGTATCGTCTAACTGGGTGATGACATCGTATTGTTTCAAGCCACCCTTAGATGCTGGAGAGAAGCTTCCTACGTCCATAGCAACTACACCTGTTTTCACTTCGTTTGGTAGATTCAATACTTCCTTCCACGCATATTTTGGTACGTCTGTTAGGTCGCGCGGTGTTACGCCAAGGTAGGCACGTTTTAGATAGCCATCCTGCATGAGGCGTGGAATGATGTTTTTCACATCGTTAATAGGGATCGCAAATCCAAGACCTTCTACGCCCTCACGAGAGATTTTCAAGGTATTAATCCCGATTACCTGGCCATAGATGTTGACCAGAGCACCACCGCTGTTTCCTGGATTAATGGCTGCGTCTGTTTGGATAACGTCCAGCTCCCAGTCTACAACGCCGTCATCATTTACGTCTGTCGGCATGGAGCGGCTTTTCGAACTGATAATTCCTTGTGTAACGGTACGAGAAAAATCTAGACCTAACGGGTTACCGATCGCAATGGTTGGTTCCCCTACTTTTAACGTGCTAGAATCACCTAGCTCGGCAACTTTTGTTACCTTCGATCCATCTATTTCTAACACGGCCAAATCGTTGTATGCGTCAGCTCCAAGGACTTTAGCGGTCACTTTGTCTCCACTTGCTAGACTGACTTCAATGCTTTGTGCCCCTTGTACAACGTGATTGTTCGTGATGATATGCGCTTTTCCATCTTTCTTTTCGAAAATGACACCAGAGCCTACACCGGCCGCGACGTTACCTGTTTGTCTGGTCCAGAGGTTAGCTACCCGTTTGATGTTGGTAATTCCGACCACAGCATCCTCTGTTTTTTCCACTGCGCTGGTGATCGCTGTTTCCACATTCACGCTTACAGGCTGGTTGGTTTTCGTTGAGATCGTCGATGCTGTCACGGCTGCTTGATTAGCATCTGCTCCATTTTTTAAAGGTAGATTCAGATAACCTGTTTTGGAGATGGCTGGCGTAAGCATAAGTACGACCAAACCCCCAATGACGGCTGATGTGACAGAGGTCACGATATATTTGCCCATGCCGGAACGGCTGGCTTTTTTCTTTGGCTCCGTTTCATAAAAATCATTATCGTAATAACCCATAACAATTACTCCTTTCGTTCTAGCAGGAATAAAAGATATTTTTGTAATAAAGAGCTTGCATATTCTTGCTGTAGTAACAGTATACGCAGGCATTGAGGCAAATTAACGTTAGAAATATGGAAAGGTTGTGGAATGAATCTCGTCCATTCGCATAAGATGAGGAGGAAGCGTCAAGAATGGGGTTATGCATACATGTTCAAGGCTTTCCTACCCGCACTAAACTAATAAAAAGAAAGGACGTGCTTCACATGAAACAGCCCTTTTCTCCCTTAGACCAGCTAGACATTTTGGCCAAGCTCAGCGATCTGCGAAATGTAGATTACCATAATACGTTAGTGCTTCATGCCATTATTGAGTTATTGACCGAAAAAGGACTTCTTAATCATGAAGAGGTAACTGCTAAAGTCCAGCAATTAGACAGTCACATGAATACACAGGTCATGGAAAAATCCTGTCCAAAAGGATTGCAGACCATGCAAAAAAGCCACGACCATACAGCCGTTAATTTTCAAGCCGCCCCAAAAGCTCCTAACGGAAGCTATGTGCCGACCAAGCCACAATAAATCAAGGAAGGCTATCAAGGTTTCTACAGCACTTCCAACCTCGTCGGACGATGCGGATAGGTTTCCCGCAAGTGCACATCATTTCCGACATGCAGGCCCTTTTCCTCCAAGATATTTTTCACCGTAAGCTTTGCCAGATCCATCATATTGTTTTCTTTGCTTAAATGAGCCAGGAATACACGCTCTGCTCGCCCGCCAAGAATATCTGTCAAAGCTTCGCCGGCCATTTCATTGGAAAGATGGCCAACATCGCTTAAAATCCTGCGCTTAATACTCCAAGGATATTGCGACATGCGTAGCATATCCACATCGTGATTTGCTTCAAAAATGTAGGCATCTGCTCCACGAATAACTTCCTTGATTCGGTCACTTACATAGCCGAGGTCGGTCGCGATACTCAGCTTTTTATTATCCGCATGCATACAAAAGCCCATTGGCTCAACAGCATCGTGGGAGATTCCAAATGATTCAACCGTGATATCACCGAATTCCATCGTTTGGCCCACCTCAAAGAGTTGCTTCTGTCCCTCAGGGATCGTTCCTATCAGCTTGTCCAGCTCACCCCAGGTTTTTTGTGTAGTATAAATCGGGATGCCATAGCGCCTTGCCATGACACCCACACCTTTGATATGGTCGGAATGCTCGTGTGTTACTAGAATGGCCTGCAAATCACTTGGCTTTACGCCAACCTCTTCTAAACACGCCTCCGCTTGTTTCCCCGTAAGACCGACGTCGATCAATAAAGAAGTACGCTCTGTTCCTACATAGATCGAATTCCCTGTACTTCCACTGGCTAACACACTAAATTGCAACAGATATCCCTCATTCCTCTATTCGACCATTCCCTTTTTATCTAGTGGTCGCTCCATCGTCCCAGTAAATCCATTCATATATTCAACCTTATTGCCATGCTGAAAACGCCACACAGGCGCTAACACCTGTATCTCAGCGTCATATTTAAACCCATAATAGCCGAGTGAGATGCTATCAATGCTTTCTCCGCTCTTAATCACTTCTTTTTCAATTAGAGAGCGCAGGGCTGTGTAAGCCGTAATGATTTTCCGACCTGAGCCCTGATTTTTCACCAGTAAATAAGTCTGCTTATACCCTCTGATAAATCCATCAGCAATGTGTAGCTCTAGTGGTGCGACGAACATCGGCAGTCCATCATGCGTCTGCCAATAAATTGGTGCAGATAAACTCCAGTTAACATCCTCTTTATACTGATCTGCGAATTTAATCGTGTTGTATAGTTGATGTAAGACATCCTTTGGACTTTTAAAATCTCGTATGGGGATTGGCTTTTCAAGGCGTGATTCTAGCACGGTATTGTCTACCACTACCTGCTGGTCTGCCATCTCCTCCTGTTCAAAGGTAGCCGAGGTCACATACTCCACATACAGATAGTTTAATAGAGGTGTTTCCTGTGGGATATCCATCTTGATCGTGATATTTTGCTTTGATAGATAGTTTTCAATCTCCCATTGCGTGCTTTGCGCAGATTCTGACTCTACGCCATGCTGCAATTTTGATAGGTACACCTGATAGCCAAGAAACAAATTAAGCGTCAGGAAGGCAAGAATCAGAATGGTTTTCGTCCTACTCCAGTCCACTCACTTTCCCTCCTTTTGGCACGGCACTGCGAACATCAATGATTTTATTATACACGCCTTCCAACTGCACCACCCAGGCTGGGATTAATTGCATGTAGCCCTTTTGTTCTACCAATTGATAGGCCAAATAGATGTTACTGATTTTTTCCGTATCAATTTTATTCTCTTGTAAATAGGTGATCAGATCAGCACCAGAAGCAACATTCACTTCCTTATAGCCAAAGAACGTATCCAAATCAATCAACGATCTTCTCATTGATTGAACCTGTCCTTTATCCATATTAAGTTGGATATTATCAATTAATTTAGAGTCCTGGCTGATGATCGGGAAAGCGCCTAGATATTGACGGAAAACGATTTGGGAGCTGCCCTCTGTACGTTGCTCCATTGACCGTAAGCGAAATTCATCAATCCATCCCATGTGCTGATTTATAAAAGAAACGCTCTCCTGAAGCTGTTCATAGGCAGTCATTTGCGTATCGCCAGCTTGCCAAACAGGTGTAGTGAGAGTCATTAAATGCTGCCCATTACGCACCTGAACAGATCGAGTACCATCTGTATAAATATTCGTGCCATCTCGCTCTACAATCTGTCTGACCAAGCCCGGATCAAGAAAATAGCTCTCCAGTAGTTGCTTGCGTGAGATTGGCAGATAGTTGTAATTATACATGCTCATGACACTCTGCTTTTTTGGTAGATAATAAACGCTCCAGAAGGATTGCTTATTTTGTACAATATACGGTGATCTTTGCGGGTCCTTATACGTTTTTAGAATCTGCTCCGGTAAATTCTTACCAAACAACAGATAAGAATTGCGTAAATCTTTCGGGCTTACGGCTGTCTTGGCTCGAAAACTCTGGTGATCCTTCGTTGACAAAAATAGAGCATACACCGTATCATCTGCTTCCTCATAATACAGCCAGACTCTGTCTATTCCTGTTAAGCGCTGATCAACATCACGCAATGTCAGTACCTGCTCCATAACGGAAATGGGGATGAGCGAGTTATATTGCAGCTCTAATCCCAGCTTTTTACGAGTCAAGCTATCCCACTTGTCTTCCGTCATAGGGTAATAGCTAAATTCATTAAAGTACCAATTCTGCACCTGTCCCATCAGGATTCGATACACATCATCACTGGAGTTTGCTTTGGTATGACGATCTTCGCCATAATGAAAAAGAATGGCATCGGGAACCACAAAATCCTTAGCTTGCTTAGATGCCCCCTGTTTGTCGGCAGGGACGAATGTGGCAGGTGATATAAATTCTAGCTGAGGCTGATTGTTGAGAAGAAGGGAAGTCAAAATCAGACTGAGCAGTACCAATACCACAAGCACGACAGACTTTATATTCTCCATCCGCTCTCTGCTCAAGCTTCCTCTCCTCCTTTAGCTAACGGAATCCAGAATGTGACGATGGTCCCTTCATTCCACTCACTTGAGATTTGTATCTCTCCACCATGAGCTTCTACCAAGTCCTTCGCGATGGCTAGTCCTAGACCTGTGCCTCCCTGACTGCGAGACCTTGCTTTATCTACGCGATAAAAACGTTCAAAAATAAACCGTAAATCCCGCTTAGGAATCCCGATTCCTGTATCTTTTACAGAAATATATGCGCGTTGTTGTTCATTATCGGCACGTGCCTCTACCGTTACTTCCCCGCCCTCTGGTGTATATTTGATCGCGTTAGACAACAGATTATCCAGAACCTGAGTAATTGCATCATCGTCCATATAGACATCATCCAGACCTTCTGAATGGAATAGCTTGAGCTTGATCCCATTTTGTTCACACTGCATCGCAAAACGCTGGGTTGCGTATTGTAAAAGCTCTGTCATGCTTATTTGTTTTCGATTTAATTGAACCCCCTGCGCATCAAATCGTGTAAGCTGCAATAAGTCATTGACCAGTCGAATCATCCGATCCGTCTCATTCATCGTGACACGTAAGAATTGATTCGATAGCTCTGGCACTTCTACTGCTCCATCCATGAGTGCTTCTGTGTAGCTTTTAATGGTAGTCAGCGGAGTACGTAGTTCGTGTGAGACATTAGCCACAAAATTACGGCGTTGTTGCTCTGTACGTTCCTGCTCTGTAACATCCTGCAACACGGCAATAATTCCACCCTTTTTGCCACTATCCTGCTGGAGTGGGGTAATTAAGACTCGTAGCATAATCACTTCACGATTGGATACCATCATCTCTAGGAGCAGAGGCTCCACCTCCTGAAACAAAGGCATCTCTTCCTCAGGCGGCAGGCGCAGTACATCATAGATACTGCGTTTTTGATCTAACACATCCGCTTCCTTTACCTCAAGCATTTCTTCTGCTGATCGATTCATTAAAATGATCGTGCCATCCCGATCAGTCGCCATAACACCATCGCTCATATTTGCTAAGATTTGCGATAGTTTTTCCCGCTCCTCCTCCTCTAGTAAAACCGCCTCTTTTAAACGAGCTGTCATATAGTTAAAGGTACTGCCAAGTTGACCAATCTCATCATCGCTGTAAATGCGCACCGATCGGTTAAAGTCACCGTTCGCTACCGCCTTGGCCTGCCGAGTCATTTCTTTGACTGGCTTGGTGATGGTTTGGGCTAATAAATATCCCAACACTGCCGTTACTACTAAAGCGATAAACGTTCCTGTAGCAAAAATATTAGTGGTTTGACGAATGGTCGTATACAGGCTCTCAATCGAGGCAACCATGTACACAGCTCCGTATACCACATTCCCCTTTTTGATGGGGACGGCTAGCACTTTTACTCGCCCCTCCGTAACAGGATCAATACGCATTGATTCATTGCGCGTTCCAAGAAGCGCGATCGTAATTTCCTTCTGGGCAGTACGTTGCCCGATAATCGCCGGATTATCTTCAGAGGTACTAATCACCGTTCCATTCGCATCGACTACCTGTACATGCGCCTCCTTAAAGGACATGTTGCGAATCAGATTATCTATATCGGTTTTGACATCCTGTCCGTTATGGTCATCAGGACTGCGTGTCTGACTAAAATATTTCTCTAATAGAGTAGACAATAAGGTAGCCTGTCCGTTTAAGCCTTCTGAAAAGTTGTTGGTATAGTACTTTTCTATTTCACGAGTAAAATAGGCCCCAATGACCTGCATGGCCATTAGTAGTAACAGCATATAGATGACGACTACCTTCCACTGAACTGTTTTGAACAGCTTCAGCTTACCCATGAAGTGATCCCCCCGTAGAAGTCTGTTTCATGGTGTAGCCTAGTCCACGTCGTGTAATGATATAAGTAGGCTGACTTGGGTCATCCTCAATCTTTTCTCTAAGGCGTCTAATGGTGACATCGACTGTTCGCACATCACCGAAATAATCATAGCCCCATACCGCCTGTAGCAAATGCTCTCGTACCATAACCTGTCCTTGATGCTTTGCCAAATAAACAAGCAATTCAAATTCCCGATGGGTTAATTCGAGAGTCTCACCTTGTTTTTTTACGGTATAAGAATGCAAGTCTATCTCTAAATCCCCAATACGGAAAAAATGCTTGTTCTGTTCCCCTTGCTTTGGTTTTTGCCTGCGTAAATGGGCTTTGACACGGGCTAATAGCTCACGTGTACCAAATGGTTTCGTCACATAATCATCGGCTCCTAATTCTAAGCCTAATACCTTATCCAATTCCGAATCCTTAGCCGTAAGCATGATGATCGGCATCTCGTATTCCTGACGGACAATCCGACACACATCCATCCCATCTCGGCCAGGCAACATAATATCTAATAAAATCAAATCAGGCTTTTCTTGATGTACCAACCGAAGAGCTTCCTCACCATCGTATGCGCACACCACTTGATAGCCTTCTTTTTCTAAAGCGAATTTTAATATATCAGCAATTGGTTTTTCATCATCCACTACGAGGAGTTTCGCCAATGGATTCACTCCTTTCGACTACTCAATCTATTCGTGTACTCTATCCATTCCACTTTAACGAATAATTCCCTTTCAAGCAATCTACAGAGCCTCACATAACTAGTAGAGAAAAAGAAAACAGACCACCCTGACATCTCTGTCAGAATTGGTCTGTTGAATTGTCTATAGTTAGCGTAACACAGAAAGCGGGTTTAACAAACGCCCGTTTTTGTGCACTTCAAAATGAAGATGGACACCTGTAGAGTCACCTGTAGATCCCATAATACCAATGGCTCCACCTTTGCTGACAACTTGTCCAACTTTTACCTTTGCACTGCGCAAATGTCCATAAAGGGTTTGCGTGCCATTCCCATGATTAATCGTTACGGAAATACCATAGTCTCCATTCCAGCCAGCTTGGACAACGCGACCGTTATCTGCTGCTTTCACGGTACCTGATCCCGCAATATCAATACCTTTATGCATACGTCCCCAGCGAGTTCCAAACCCACTGCTAATATAGCCCCTAGCTGGCCAAGCAATACGACCGGTACCACGGTCCGCTATGACCTTCGTACCTTTTTCAATAATTTTTGAAACGGGTTGTTGAATCATATCTTCATCGATCATCTTTGTTGCTACAAGCTGACCATTTTCTTTTACATATTCGTACTGAACACGTTTTAAACCATTCTTACCCTCGCGAACTACTTTCGTTTCACCTTTAGGCATTTTGGCATTCGATTTTGTTTCAATTTGATAAAAAATATTTTCGTCCTTAGTCGCGTTTTCCACCACTTGAACCGTCACATAAGGGCGAATCTCGGTAACATTTAATTTTTGATCCAATTGAAGCAACGTATTCTCAGTAACACCAGGATTGTTTTTAAATATCTCTTTTTGGGTAATTCCATATTTTTTAGCAATTCCGCTAACTGTATCACCAGGCTTAACAGAATGTATTGTTTCTTGTGCCGTACCTTTAACTAATACTTCCTCTAGCTTGTTAGCCGGTATAATCTTATCAGCCGGTACAGTTTCTGTATCTAGAGAAATCTTTTCCTTGAACGAAACTGACTTAATCTGTTTGTCAGTCGATAGGGAAGCCGCCATAACTTCTGGTTTCTTCGTTTTATTTGTCGGAACGCCACTGTATCGTTCCTTGATATCAGCTAAAACTTTATCCGCTTGTTCTTGATTAGCCGCATACCCCACAAGTTTGTCCCCAACCATTACCTTGATGGCTTCAACCTGAAGATTTGCTTCCTTTTCAAGTGTTTGAAGTGTTTCTTGATTGTTTACCTGCCCTTTAAACACCTTTTCTTCTGCAAAGGTGATATTATCACTTAGCGTAAGCGGGGCATGATGTTTCTGTTCCTGTTCCTTTAAGCGCTCTTCCGTCCATTGCCTCACTACTTCAGGGTTGTCCACCACACCCATCTCTTTACCATTTAGCATGACATGATAAAGGGGAGTCATATTAGAAGTGTAGTAATAATTCGCATAGGTTACGCTAGTAGCACCCATTACAAGTGTCACAGCTACAGTAACAGATTGTTTCTTATGGCTAAGGATATATGCCCAAGCACGGTCTGCAATTCGTCTGGAACTTTGATTACATGTATCAAGCAATGGCTTGACACGCTGAACCAACCAGTCTTTCCATTCGGCCGGTCGCATCATTAATACCTCCTATAAGCCTTTCCAACATCAACATTACTCGCGCAAAAGTTGAAAAAACAAAATGTTCCAGCACATTGTGTCTGGAGTTAAATTATACCTGTCAAATTTCCTAATTAAGCCAACTTATTAAACTGTATCACATCACAGCAATCGACATCAAGTGTAAAATCCGGTCGAATAAATAGTAATGTGTCGAGTAATAATAAAGTCACAAGATTGTAAAAGAATAACAAGGTACTATTTACCTGTATATGAACGATGATTTTCGTAGGAAATAATACCCATGACATGTAAAAGCAAGGGCAGTCGTCACTGATCAAAAAATAAGTCAGTTCGTACATACTTCTCAACGACTGGAGGCAATTTCTATGAAAGAAATTAGTATTTTAGCAGGATTTTCATCCCTTCAGAGCGCTCAACAGGCAGCAAACGAATTACAGCAGCTAGGATGCTCCACAGTTAAGATTGATGAGGTAAGTAGCTATCCGGGAAAAGGTGTAGACCGCATAATGAATCCCATTACTGGGGAAATACCCAATTTAGGAAGTATGACGTTAAGCGGAGACTTTCCTTCTGGTCGTGATGCTAGTGTGCTAGCAGCTTCTGACCCTTCTGCTAGCGGGATGGCTGATCGAGGTGCTGAGGCTGCTATGCCAAACCTGCTGCTAACCTGCCTAGTGGATGATGCCATCAGTAGTAAGGCCAATCAGATTATCCAATCTCATGGCGGGCTGATTTAACCTATCTGGACCTCTTAGGAATAAGGAAAAGAGACTGTTTTGAAACGTCTACATGTAGTCATATAGACGTAGAAAACAGTCCTTTTTCCTGTTACCCCTGTTTTTTGTGGAGCAGTCAAATCAAACGTATTACATGACTTATCGTTTTTTTTTAATCAATAACCCCTGCCATTCTAATGTACATAATCGTGCATAATTTAGTTAATAGCTACCATTGAGGTGATGTCACGTATGGATAGTCTGCGAATTTCTTTCTTTTTGTTTGTATCATTCTCTCTTTTGCCAAGTACGAAGCAAACATATCCCTTACTTACATGAGTCATCGTCCCGCTGATGATTACACCATTAAACATTTTAACTTCCACATCTTTTCCAACCAGTGTCATTGCTTTTTGATCGAATCCCATTATCAAGCACCCCGTTTTCATTTGGTATACGATAAGATATGCCCAGATGGTGGGTACTGGTGACTGTCCCAAACAATTTTTTTACGAAGAGGTAGAAAAATCATTATTTCCGTTCATAAAAAAGCGGTTCCTATGCTAGTGATAAGCATAAGAACCGCTTTTTTTTCATTTGGCAAGAGCCTATACGTAAATGCCTCTTACTACATTTGTCTGTTCACGGTCAGGCCCAACGGAGAAGATAGACATAGGTACTCCTGTTAGCTGTGTGATACGCTCGATATAGTGACGAGCAGTAGCAGGCAAATCATTTAAATCACGTATGCCCGTGATATCTTCACTCCAACCCTCAAGCTCTTCATATACTGGCTCACATTCAGCCAGTACCTTTAAGCTTGCCGGGAATTCGTTTAGAATCTCACCTTTGTACTTATAAGCCGTACAAATTCGAAGTTTGTCGATGCCAGATAGTGTATCTAGCTTCGTAATTGCTAAACCAGTGATACCACTCACGCGACGGGCATGACGAACCACCACAGTATCAAACCAGCCGATACGGCGAGGTCTTCCTGTTGTTGTACCGAATTCAAAGCCTACCTCACGGATGTGATCTCCTGTTGCATCGTGTAATTCTGTAGGGAATGGACCGTCTCCTACACGTGTTGTATATGCTTTCGCCACGCCAATTACTTGATGAATTTTGGATGGTCCTACACCAGAACCGATAGTCACCCCACCAGCGATCGGGTTAGATGATGTTACATATGGATAAGTACCTTGGTCAATATCTAACAGTACCCCTTGAGCACCTTCAAATAGCACACGGTTTCCATTATCAATAACGTCATTTAATACGACAGATGTATCAGTTACGTATGGACGAATGATTTCAGCATACTTCAGATACTCTTCATAGATATCTTCTAGTTTAAAACCTTCTTCGTTATAAAGCTTCTCAAGAACGCGGTTTTTCTCAACTAGGTTCCGAGCTAACTTTTCCTTAAACTCTTCTTTGTCCATCAAATCAGCGATACGAATACCAATACGCGCTGCTTTATCCATGTAAGCAGGACCGATACCTTTACGAGTAGTACCGATTTTGTTTTGGCCTCTGCTCTCTTCTTCTACTCCATCCAGCTTAATATGGTATGGCAGAATAACATGAGCACGATCGCTAATTTTTAAATTATTCGTAGTGAATCCATGACCATGCAGATATTCTAGCTCTGCTACCAATGCCTTAGGATCAATAACCATGCCGTTTCCAATTACGCAGATTTTATCCTTATAAAAGATCCCGGATGGAATCAAATGGAGCTTATATTTATTCCCATCAAAAATAATTGTATGACCAGCATTGTTACCACCCTGGTAACGTGCTACTACCTCTGCTGTTTCTGCTAAGTAATCTGTAATTTTTCCTTTTCCTTCATCGCCCCATTGGGTTCCTACAACCACGACTGTTGACAATGAACACACCTCCTGATTAATAATCAGAAAAACAAACTCATTTTACTAAAGCAACGAACAGATGTCAACCAAATCACGAACATTTTATAATCCTTATTACTATATGTTCGTAAATACATATTCATTTTATGCCAATAAGATGCAGGCTTCCCTGTCCTTTTACCTATTTTTCTTAGTATATGTCAAAAAAAGAAAAACAGGCGAAAATAAGCTCTTGCTGTACCTAGTAAAAATAAGAAATGCATTATTTTCTGCCCGTCATAACACAAAAAAAGCCATCTTCTTGAAATGGAAGATGGCTCGTTTTTGTTAGCCTACATCCCGATAACGATGATCTAAGCTGACGAATTTATTAAATTCCTTTAAGAAAACAAGCTCAACGGTCCCGGTAGGACCATTACGTTGCTTGGCAATGATAATCTCAATAATATTTTTGGCCTCAGTTTCCTTATCGTAGTAATCATCACGATATAGGAAAGCAACAATATCAGCATCCTGCTCAATGGAACCTGATTCACGGATATCTGACATCATTGGACGTTTATCTTGTCGCTGCTCAACAGAACGGCTTAACTGTGACAAAGCAATGATAGGTACATTTAACTCACGGGCTATCCCTTTTAACGTACGTGAGATCTCAGATACCTCCTGCTGTCGGTTGTCACCTTTTCCTCGTCCCTGAATTAACTGTAAGTAGTCAATTAGAATGAGACCTAATCCTTTTTCAGTTTGAAGACGTCGACATTTTGCACGAATATCCTGTACGGTTATACCTGGTGTATCATCAATATAGACGGGGGCCTTCGCTAAAGTACCAATTGCCATCGTTAGCTTTTGCCAATCATCCTCTTCCAACCCACCAGAGCGCATACGGGAAGCATCTAGATTCCCTTCCGCACAAATCATACGTTGTACAAGCTGAGACGCTGACATCTCAAGAGAAAAGATAGCTACTGTTTCATTCGCCCTCGCGGCAACGTTCTGCGCTACGTTCAAAGCAAACGCTGTTTTACCTACAGAAGGACGAGCAGCTAAAATAATCAGATCAGATCGTTGAAAACCTGCCGTCATTTTATCTAAATCAGGATAACCAGATGGAATACCTGTTATATCGCCTTTTCTTTGGCTTAAAAATTCAATACGCTCATAGGTTTCCATCAAAGCATCACGAATAGGAATAAACCCTCCGCTATTGCGGTTTTGTGCGATCTCTAGGATATATTTTTCCGCATCCGCAATGATTTCGCCTACTTCATCCTCACGTGAGTAGCCATCATTAGCAATTTTAGTTGCTGTACGAATTAATCGACGAAGCAATGATTTCTCTTCTACGATCTTGGCATAATACTCAATATTCGCCGCTGTAGGAACAGAGCTAGCGAGGGATGTTAAATAGACAACACCACCCGTTTCTTCCAAGACCTTTTGATCCTGTAAATCTGCCGTAACGGTTACAAGGTCAACAGGCTCTCCTCTTTCATAAAGAGCAAGCATGGTATTGAAGATACGCTGGTGAGAAGTTTTATAGAAGTCTTCTGGGCGAAGGAGTTCCATCGCAGTAATAAGCGCTTCTTTGGATAAGAAAATCGCACCCAACACCGATTCTTCCGCCTCTATATTTTGCGGCGGCACTCGGTCCAAATATAAATCGCTCACTTCACACCCCTCAACTTCTGTTCAAATTTTACTCTTCTACAACATGTACTTTTAAAATTGCTACAACATCATGATGGAGCTTTGTTTTTACTTGTGTAACACCTAAAGAACGAATAGGCTCCATATCTAATTTTCGTTTATCTACTTTTACGTTAAATTGCTCTTCCAACGCTTCTACTACCTGCTTGCTGGAAATCGCACCAAAAAGACGTCCGCCCTCACCGGCTTTCCCTTTTATTTTAACGGTCATTTCATTCATTTTCTCAGCCAATTGTTGGGCTTCTAATTTTTCTTGCTCTTTTCTTTTATCTTCACTCTTTTTTTGTGCCTCTAAATTCTTAACGTTTCCCTCTGTTGCTTCTTTTACTAAGCCTCTAGGAAGTAAGAAATTGCGTACGTAGCCCTCAGACAATTCCTTGATTTCACCTTTTTTTCCTTGTCCTTTTACATCCTTCAAAAAGATTACTTTCATTTGAAACGTCCTCCTTTACAATTCTGTGTCTATAACATCTTTTAACAATCGTACAGCGTCAGGTATGGCAATATCTTTCATCTGAGTAGCGGCTCCATTTAAATGACCGCCTCCACCCATTTTTTCCATGATGGACTGTACATTTATATCGCCTAAGGAACGGGCACTTATTAAAACTACTTCATCAGCTCGCATAGCAATGACAAACGAAGCCTGAACTCCCTCAAGTGTTAATAGAGCCTCTGCTGCTTGTGCTACCTGTACCTGAGTGTAGGTTTCCTTAGGATCACCCACAGCGATTGCCATCTTGTCACGATACACCTCTGTATTCATAACTACGCGTGCGCGTTTGACAAACTGTTGGATATCCTCTTTCAAGAAACGCTGCACCATTGCAGTATCGGCACCATTCCTCCGCAAGAAGGAGGCTGCCTCAAAGGTACGTGAACCTGTACGGAATGCAAAGCTTTTGGTATCAACTACAATCCCGGCTAATAGCCCTGTAGCAGTCACGCTATCTAGGCTAACACGATCAGTCTGGTACTGTAGAAGCTCCGTAACTAGCTCTGCTGTAGAGGAAGCGTATGGCTCCAAATATAACAGAACTGGATCATTAATAAATTCCTCAGAACGGCGATGGTGATCAATAACCACAATGCGGCTGGTTTCTTGCAACAGACGGGATTCAACCACAAGTGACGGACGATGTGTATCTACAATCACTAATAAAGTTCTTGAAGATACAATCTGTAGGGCTTGATCTGGTGAAATGAATGCTTCCGCTAGCGGGGATTGATTCACTTCCTTCATAAGTCGTTCAATCGCTGGATTTACCTCGTCCAACACAATAAAGCCTGGTTTGTTGTGTATTTGTACGGTTTTTATCACACCAAGACAAGCACCGATAGAATCCATATCGGCATTCTTATGTCCCATGACAATAACTTGCTCAGCTTCGTGGATTAAATCACGTAGCGCATGAGCAATAACTCGCGCACGAACACGCGTCCGTTTTTCAACGGCATTCGACTTGCCACCATAGAAGGTTAATTTATTTCCAATCTTCACCGCTGCTTGGTCACCACCGCGTCCAAGAGCAATATCTAGACTGGACTGAGCATTTTTGCCCACTTCCACTAGGCTTGGCATTGCTGCACCTACCCCAATGGATAACGTAATAGGAATCTTGTTGTCAGCCGTCATTTCTCGCACGACATCCAAGATATCAAAACGTGTTTCTTCTAACCGATCCAAGGTAGCCCGATCCATAACCGCTAAAAACTTATCAGAACTCATGCGACGAAGTAAAATCCCATGCTTCTGTGCCCATTCGAGTATCACACCAGATACACTAGTCGTAAGTAATGTACGGCTTTGGTCATCCATTACCTGACTCAGTTCATCAAGGTTATCGAGATGAATGATACCCACAATGGTTTTTTCTTGCTGATACCGAATAGCTAGCTCTTTATATTCGGTTACATCGGTAAAATACAGCAAACGTTCCTCGGGGCGAATTAAAACCTCATAAATCCGCTCGCCAAAGGTGAAATCAAGCTTTTTCTGTTCTGCTTTCCATTCAAGGGCAGGAAATAGTTCAGCTAGTTCTTTTCCGATCAAATTCTCCATATTGGTCATTTGTTGCATATAAGGATTCGTCCACTCAACCTCTCGATCCTCATTAAACAGCAGTATCCCAATCGGCATTTCCTGCAATACGCCTTCACTTGCCTTCTTAACTCGATGATTAATAGTGGCAATATACATTTTTAAGTCTTGCTGAAATCTCTTTTCAATTTGAAGCGTGGCTAATATGAGACCGATAATGCACACTATCCCTATCGCGCCATATATCCAGTGATATAACGTTAAGATGGCGACAAGCACTAAGCTAAAACTTAAAGCTAAAACCATATGTAAGCCATACCAACGTTTAAACAGGAACTTGGGCATTTACTCAGCTCCTCTTCACTTTCTACTCTCAAGTCTAGTACGTAATCGTATGCCCAAATCAAGCAATCCCACGAATCCTAATACGGTAGTCAACAATAATACTACCCCGCCTATATTAAGTATAGTAGCTAGGATGAGAAAAATAAATACTCCAGCAAAGACATATGGAAAACGCCATTTGCTCTTATATTTATCAACAACGAACGCAACAAACCCTACTCCCTGAATAAAAAACAGGAATTGCAGTGCATAAAACAAGTTAAATAACAAAGAACCAGTCGTTGTTTGACCCATTGTATTCCTATTGAAGAGCATAAACAGCAACGTAACCACATAAAAAAACAGAAGTGATCTCGGTAATTGCCATTGTCGTATAGGTGGCAAAGCTGGAATTTGAATGGACAGTCTTTTACTGATCAGCCGTGCCAACCAATGAATGAACGTGGTAGATACAAAGCTACCAAACATAATGATAAACGGCAACAGCATGGTCAACATCTCAAATATGTCAATTAAAAATTTTTTCCATGCCTCTACGGTAAACTCTGGAGGCCTTAACTCCAAAAGCTGCGGATTATTTAAAACTAATTCTTTTCCTTGATGGAATTGCTGAACAATATCAATGCCCATCAGCTTCGATGATACATACACTAAAAATACATAAGACAGCGCTTTAACAATAGAACCTGCAAAAATACTTGGAAATGCCCGATTGGTATTCCTATACGCAAAGCCCATCACCCAGCCCAGCAATACGGCAGATATCGCAAAAATAACACCAGCAATCGAGCTAATGATCAGCCCAAGTACAGCATATGCTATTGCTATGATAATCATTTGTTTGCCAGTACGTCTCATGGCTAAAATAATGAACGGAATAGGCAACAAGAAAGAGAATACGCCAGATAGAGGAGTTGCAAGGCTTACAAAGAGAAACACGCCTGCAATTCCCAGTAACAAAGCACTTTCTGCTAGTTGTTTTGTTCGATTAGGCAAACAGGAGCGACTCCCCTCTTATAAATATGGAAAAAGAGGGGCCACGCTCTGTGCCCCCCTTTGACTTTATTGATTCTATTCAGCCGTATATGGCAGCAACGCTACTTGACGAGCGCGTTTAATAGCGATTGTCAATCTACGTTGATATTTAGCAGAAGTACCAGTTACACGACGAGGTAAGATTTTACCACGCTCACTGATGAACTTCTTAAGAAGATCAATATCTTTATAATCGATCTTTTTAATCTTATTAACAGTAAAGTAGCAAACTTTACGGCGTTTATTAGGACGTCCTTTACGTGCCATGAGAGTCCCTCCTTTTCAAGTTATGATAGTTTACATACGATCTAGAACTTAACTAGAAAGGCAGATCATCATCTGAGATGTTAATCGGCTTTCCAGAATCGGCGAAGGGGTCATTAAATGAATCGTTATTACCTTTGGAAGCCGGACGCGTGCCACCATAGCTTGGACCAGGGTCATAGCCGGTGTTTCCTTCACTCGCTTCACGTGAGCTTAGGAATTGCACGTTATCTGCAACAACTTCTGTTACGTATACTCTTTTACCTTCTTTATTATCATAGCTTCTGGTTTGTAAACGGCCTTCTACAGCAGCTTTTCTACCTTTACGAAGATAGTTTGCACATAGATCAGCCAATTGACGCCATGCTACAATATTGATAAAGTCCGTTTCTTTTTCGCCACCGGCTCCAGAATAAGGACGATTTATCGCCAAGGTAAAGGTCGTTACCGCAACACCATTGGGCGTATAACGCAATTCAGGGTCCTTGGTTAAGTTTCCAATTAGAATAACACGATTTAGCATAAGACTCCCTCCCCGCGACAACGATTACTGATCTTCTCTTACGAAAAGGAAACGAATAACGTCGTCGTTAATTTTCATCAAACGCTCAGTTTCAGAAACAACCTCAGCGTTAGCTTTAAAGTTCATCAAAACGTAGAAACCATCCTTGAACTTTTGGATTTCATAAGCAAGACGACGCTTACCCATTTCTTGAAGCTTGGTGATTTCTCCACCATTGTTAGTAACGATTTCGCTATAACGAGCTACATTCGCTTTCACTTTCTCTTCTTCAAGGTCTGGACGCAATACGTACATTACTTCATATTGACGCATACCTTCTTCACCTCCTTTTGGACTAGCGGCCCTTTAAAAAAGGGCAAGGAGCGAGTGCTAATGAAACCTACTAGAGGCACCCATTTCCATACTCGCATTTAAGCATTATAACAAACCATTAAGGACAAATCAAGAGATTACACGTTGAAACGGAAATGAATAACGTCGCCATCTTTTACCACGTATTCTTTACCTTCCAAGCGGTATTTCCCTTTTTCACGAGCAGCATTCACATTGCCCGCCGCTACCAAATCATCATAAGCTACCACTTCGGCACGAATAAATCCACGCTCAAAGTCTGTATGAATAACACCAGCAGCCTGAGGAGCCTTGGTTTCGCGACGAACTGTCCATGCACGCACCTCTTGAACCCCAGCCGTGAAGTACGTAATCAAACCAAGCAAGGAATAAGCAGCTCGGATCAAGCGGTCAAGACCTGATTCTTGCAGTCCTAGCTCTTCTAGGAACATTTCCTTGTCTTCGCCTTCTAATTCAGCAATTTCGGATTCTACTTTTGCACTGATAATAACTACCTCAGCGCCTTCAGCTTCAGCATGCTTGCGAACTGCTTGCACATGCGGATTCTCATCAGCATTGTGGATGCCGTCTTCCGCTACATTACAAACATACAGCATTGGTTTAATGGTTAACAGGTGCAGGTCACGAATGATTTTAAGCTCATCTTCTGTTAGCTCAACACCACGTGCTGCTTGACCTTCTTCAAAAGCGGCCTTTAGTTTTTCTAATACCTCAAGCTCTACCTTTGCCTCTTTATCACCTGATTTCGCTTTACGCCCCATACGATCAATACGGCGAGTAACGGAATCTAAATCAGCAAATACCAATTCCAGGTTAATGGTTTCGATATCGCTTAGAGGGTCTACTTTACCTGCAACGTGTACAATGTTCTGATCTTCAAAGCAACGTACCACCTGTGCAATCGCATCTACTTCACGAATATGGGCCAAAAATTGGTTCCCCAATCCTTCCCCTTTGCTCGCTCCTTTAACCAAACCAGCAATATCCACGAATTCAAAAGCGGTAGGTACAACTTTGTTTGGAACAACGATCTCTGTTAATTTGTTTAGACGTGGATCAGGTACTTCTACGATACCCACGTTAGGATCAATGGTACAGAAAGGATAGTTTGCGGATTCTGCTCCCGCTTGCGTAATTGCATTAAATAGGGTAGATTTCCCAACATTCGGAAGACCTACAATTCCAACGCTCGAACCCATGTATATATACACTCCTTATTTTCCGAAATAGAACATGCTCTTTAGTATAAAGACTTACTGGTTATAATACAATCACACAGTTCCCAATCTTTAATAGAAATGGTTCCCACAACTTGACCTAAAATTTCTTTTTCATATTTGTTTCATATCTTATAAAAAGTCGTCGTTTTTAAACCAAGTTCAGCCTTAATTTTACAGTCAGTTATAATACCGATTTTCCTTTTGGGATATAGAGTATCAAATTTCATACAAAATATAGCGCCTATCTTGTCAATAAACTCATTGTTGCATTTCTTAATGCCTATTGCAATTTTATATCGCTTCCCTGACTGTAAGGTTTTATTGTATGCAATACATTTTGTTGCGTAAAAATTATATATATATATCTACAAGGTTTAGGTATGGAGTAAATAAAAAAACGTAGATGCTGGCGCACCTACGATTCTATACAATAGGCTATCTCTCAATGGGATTGACTAGCATTGGGTAAGATCGTCAGCCTTTGGAAGGCTTAATGGCGGTCTTACTTTTTGGGGCCGGGGGAACGGTGACTCTTGTCACGACTAATCCCGGCAAGCTCACAAGGAAGCTACCAAACTGGAACAATAGAGAAGGAGTTTCGTGAGTGATTGCTATGTGCTCTTTTTATTTTCTAGGAGGTTTGCCATGAGGATCTCTAAAGTCTGTAACGACGATACTATTACCAAAATAATTGGTTACTAGAGTGGCGGTGAAATTGACTGTACTGAACGTTCCAATTTCTTTAAATTTATACACCCTAGCATTATTCCATGTCCAAATTTCCCCTTGTTTTTTGGGAGGAATTTTCACGGTGAATGTATCTTTATATTTGGCTTCCTCAACCCATTCTTTTCCTACCTCAGCATTAAAAACCTTTTCAAATCCCCCACCCACATTTATCGAAGTTTTGGAGTATGACTCTCTCTCCACTGTACGTACCCATTCAAAATCCTTTTTTGTCCTATTTTCTGTATAGTCCACTCTATAATCGTATTTCATAGGTCCAACGTAATCAACATATTCATAAGTATCAAAAAGAGCTGGCTGGATACCTTTTTTTTTTTCACTGTCTTTAGCAGTTTGATCCTTGATGGCGGATTCTTTTTTAAATCCATTCTGTTCCATAAATTTTTGGGCCTTATCAGGATCAGCGATGTAAATAACAGGTACTCTTTCGCCTTTTTCACTTGTGATGTATTCAATTTTGTCTGGGACAATGCTGCTTTCGCTCAACGTAGCCGGTAACTCATTGGCTTGGACATTATTCCCCATCCAAGGCATTGAAATTCCAATTGATAATGCTGCCACTAATGATAAACTTACTAGCTTTTTCACAATACTAATTCCTCCATTATTGTAAAATTTAAGCATTTTTATATTAGCATACAATTATTGGATATTCTATATCATTTGTAGTATTTTGATTATATTCCGTAATTTAGGGGGTATTAAGATTTTATGTTTAAAATAGGTGTTGCTTTTCTTTTTGGAGCGTTTTTTCAGTTATTTTTGGCGATGGTTTGGGGTGAATGGTTCGCATTAGAAAAATATAAATTTACTAAAACATACTACAATCACCCTTTAGATTCTTTCTATACGCTTTTCTATTGGGAGTTAGCAATAAGTGCGGTGATAATTCTACTCTCTTTTTTCATCAAAAAGGAGCCAAAGTAATAAGGTGCTACGAACTGTAAATCGACGTAATTTTTTATAACGAAGATCGCCATAACGATATCGTAGGCGGTCTTTTTTTTATTCATCCCAAATTGGATTAATAGTCTATTTCCTATAAGCTATTTATAGAAAAAAACCTTTATTATTAGGAGTTTGCTTCGTTTTCTTTACGAGATGTTTCCTTTACAAGACATTTGCCAGTCCTACAATTCCAACTCTCGAACCTACGTATACATCTACTCCTTATCAAAGCAATAAAAAAGAAAACCCAGCTTATCTAGGTTTTCTTCTTAGCTTCCTTCAGCAATCCTTCCAATTCATCTAGTCTCTCTTCAAATACCTTCATCGCATCCTCTATTGGTTTAGCTGTGGTCATATCTACCCCCGCCTCCTTCAAAACAGTAAGCGGCGGCTTAGAGCTGCCCAATGAAAGTAACGTCTTGATAAAACGTTCAGCTTCTGGTTTCCCGCCCTCTTCTACTTGTTTCGCAAGAGCTACGGATGCCGCAAAGCTTGTAGCATATTGATAGACATAAAAGTTATAAAAAAAATGAGGGACGCGGGCCCATTCCATGGCGATCTCCTGATCCATAACTACCTGCTTGCCATAATATTTTTTATTGATATCCAGATACATTTTTTTAAGGGAGTCCGCTTGTAGTGCTTCACCGCGTTGTTCAGCTTCATACATGGCTTTCTCAAATTCGGCAAATTGAGTTTGACGGAATAAGGTGGTACGGAAATTTTCTAAGTTTTGCACGAGTAATGCCATTTTCTCTTTATTTGTCTTTGCCTTTTTATATTGGCTCGTAAATAGCAGATTTTCATTCATAGTGGAAGCAACCTCGGCCGTGAAAATCGGATAACCCGAAGTTATATAAGGCTGTGCCTTGTTTGTGTAATACGATTGCATAGCATGTCCCAATTCATGGACAATAGTTGAAACATCTCCTTTTAAGCCTTGATAATTTAATAAAACATAAGGATGGGTATCGTAAGCCCCCCATTGGTAAGCCCCTGTTCTTTTATCAGGTGTAGAATATACATCTATCCATCGATTATCCAACGCTTTTTTAATCACAGATACATACTCCTCACCAAGTGGTGCAAGCCCGTTTATAACCAAGTCCTTTGCTTGTTCATAGGGGATATAATCATTTTTTTGATCTACAAGGGGTACATATAAGTCATACATATGAAGCTCTGGTAATGAAAGCATCTCTTTACGTAGCTTAAGATAACGCTCCAAGAGCGGTATGTTCTTATTCACAGTGGAAATGAGTTGATCGTATACCTCTACAGGCACCTGATTTGGTGTAAGACTAGCTTCCAAAGCATTCTTATACTTTCTACTTGATGCATATAGGTTATTTGCTTTAATTTGTCCTGCCAGCGTCTGAGCCAAGGTATCCTGATATTTCTCTAGTGTCCGATACATGGCTTGATAGGCGGCTTTTCTTACTTGCCGATCCTTGCTTTCCAAATAAGTGGCATAGTTTGTTCTGGTTAACGGCACCATCTTACCTGTTTCATCTTTTATCAGAGGCAGTGGGATGTCTTTGGAAATCATCTTATAAATATTTTCTGGCGTTCCCCCCAACGAAGAAAAGGAAGCCAACAATTGCTCCTGTTCTCTTGGAAGCATGTGCTGTTTTACACGTATTGTTTCTTGAATAAATGGTTTATAAGGGGCTAATTCTGGTGCCTGTAAAAACTGTTTCATCTTTTGATCGGGAATAGAAACAAGCTCTGGACCTACCCAAGAGGTTCGTTCCTTAACATATACTCGGATTTTTTCGGCTTGGTTGACAATTGCCTGAGCACTTGGATTAGCCGTTTGTATATCAAAATTCAATGTAGCATACACATTCACCTTATCGAGTAACCGCATCAATTGACTATACGCTTCCATCCCTTGAGCAAGCGCCTTTGCTGATTTCCCCCATTTGCCCTGTTGAGTTGCAAAAGCGTCGGCTAATCGCTTTGTCTCCTGCTTATCTTTTTCCCACGCTGATACATTTGGATAAATATCTGATAAATTCCATGTAAAAATGGTTGGAATTTCTTTGCGATTTTGATATGATGTTCGTTGTGTCTCTTTGTTACCCACTTGTGGATAGGCAAAGGAAATAGACATGAAGCTGCTGTGGATAAAAAATGTGCATGCAACAACTGCCCATACCAGATTTTTTCCTTTGAGAAAAATCATAGCAACTTGCTCCTTTCTACTAACGTAACAGTTCCATCATCATTTCTAAACAGGCTAGATTCGTTATTTTTTATGTAAGAAAATTGGATGGGATCGTGTTCATCTCTTTTATTGTGATAAATTGTCACAAAATTATTCAATTCTATCCTGGATAAGCCTGTGGATATCTTTGTGGATAGTTTTTTCAAAAAAAGTTATACACAAGTGAAAGCCTTGCTATATATGGGTTTTCACTTTTTGGGTTATCCACATTTTTTTATTTATTTTTGTGGAAAGTTTTTTCTATACACAAAAAGATGCCCCTATAACCGAGGCATCTTTTTTGCATTCAGCATCTCTACAACTATTCTTCTGCGGACTCTTTTGGCGCTGCTGGCACCAATACTTTTTTCATCTTCTTTTCAAATTCCAATCTCGGAATCATCACACTGTGATCGCATCCCGTACATTTAATTCGAATGTCCATCCCCATACGAATAATCTTCCATGCATTTGTGCCGCATGGATGCTGTTTTTTCATCTGGACAATATCCCCCAGATCAAATTGCTTTCTTTCCATGAATTCACCCACCTGGATTTATCACTTTATTATCTTTTCCCATCATAACAGTTTTAGGGTATGGGATTTCAATACCTCTACGAACAAATTCTTGTTTAATTCGTGCTCTCATCTTACGCATAATACCAAAATGCGTATTAGGCTTACACTCTGCTGTCACACGAATAATGACCTCTGACTGTCCCAACGCTTGAACACCCAATACCTGTGGTTGATTGACAATATCCTCTTCTTCTTTCCCCATTTTCTCTACGACTTCCTTTAAAACCTCTTCTACATGTGTCAAATCTTCCTCATAAGCGACAGACACATCAACAAAAGCCACTGAATTCTGAACCGAGAAATTAGTCACTTGATTAATCGTACCATTCGGAAAGATATGCACTTCTCCCGTCCAGCTTTTAATTTTGGAGATACGCAAACCAATAACCATGACGGTCCCTGTCACTCCATTGATCGTTACCATATCTCCTACAGCAAATTGATCTTCAAAAATAATGAAAAATCCTGTAATTACATCTTTTACTAAGCTCTGCGCTCCAAAACCTACAGCAAGACTCAATACACCCGCACTTACTAATACCGGCTGCAAATCTAGTCCTACCTGTCTTAGTACCACCAATAGAGTAACGAAATAGATTGTGTATCTAGCCACATTTTTAACCAGTATGCGCATCGTATCTACTCGACGTCTGTCAAATTGAATCATACTTTTCTCTCGATTACTAAAAATGCGATCAACTGATTTTCCAATAATGGTTACTAAAATCCGGGCTAACACAATAATGAGAATAATCCCAATCAAAGCAAACCCTTTATCCACCCAAAAATCTGGATTTGATAGTACTCCATATACCTGATTCCACATCTTTTGAAATGCAGTCAAGTTAGCATTCAAGTCCTGTTGTATTTCCTCCAAGTCTCTTTAACCCCTTTCTTTTTACAAACCTATCTCTACGTAAGTTCCATTTTCATAATGAAAAAATCCACGTATGACTACGTGCTGTGAAGTGATGATAGCCAGTGCGCGTTCAAATAACTCGCTGGGAAATTCAATAGATAGTGCACATCCAGCCGTAATTTCCTTAGGCGTCGGTCGGGTATCGATTTCGATATCCTCATATTCTAATAACATTTCTGCCCGTAATGCTTGCTGTGTTGAATCAAAAGCGATCAAGACGGTATTTTCCATCTTTATGCCCTCTCCTTTTCCTCCAGCCTCTATCACACTTACTCACCAGCTTATTCGTAAAGCATTATCTATTTTACCCGGAGACGACTCTCTCTTCTACTTTCTCTTGCAGTTTTTAATCAATTTCTAATCTCAATCCCCCCTCAGGTATAAAACATCCTAAATCTCCATATACTAGGAATACTTTTATTTCGCGGAGGTATCTATGAAACGATGTGAAGAGAATCGGGATGTTTCTTATCCTCCCTTTAGGGTTGACCACACGCATGAGTCAGCTACGAGACACTTGTCTGAGCATCTTTATGAACGCTTCCTCCAAAAGTCAGCAGATCAGGATCTAGTAGTCCTATGCATCGGAACAGATCGCTCTACCGGTGATGCCTTAGGTCCTTTGGTTGGCTCTCGACTACACACATATTTTCTTGACGATATTTTCGTATATGGGACACTTGAATCACCTGTGCATGCTGTTAATCTGGCAGATCAGATCGCACTGATAACAGAAAAGCATCCTAATGCTCTCATCGTAGCCATTGATGCTTGTCTAGGGCAATACCAGCATGTAGGATATATTAACGTCGTTGATGGTCCAGTGAAACCAGGAGCTGGAGTAAAAAAAGAGTTACCCGCTGTTGGACACTTCCATATCACCGGAATTGTCAACGTAGGTGGCTTTATGGAGTATTTCGTCCTACAAAACACTCGGCTACATGTTGTAGTCAGTATGGCTGATATTATTGCCTCAGCTATTCATAAAGCAACAGCTCAATTGTTTTCCCCGTTTGATTACACATATAAGGATATACCGTTTATACGAGACGGTAGTTGATAGTAAAAAAGGCGACCTCACACGCTAGTAAGGTTGCCTTTTTCATCTTCATCCTCTTTTATCCGACATAAAATGCCTCGGAAATCTCCCTGATTGCCGAAATCAGTCGTCTCACGTCATTTTCGTCGTTAAATACTCCAAAGCTGGCTCTCACAGCGCCTCTTTTTTCAGTACCAACTGTCTCATGGCCAAGCGGAGTGCAATGATAACCAGCCCTCACAGCGATTTGGTATTGTTGGTCTAAAATGAAGGCAATCTCAGAAGCATCTGCTCCCATTATATTAAACGCAGCCAGCCCAACCCGTTCGATTGACAGGTCTGGTCCATATACCTCTACCCCGTCTATCTTCATTAATTCCTCAAGGGTCATTTTTGCTAACGCCCATTCCTGTTGATGAATTTTCTCAATCCCAGTTTCCAGGACGAACGATACACCAGCACCTAGCCCCGCAATACCAACCGTATTAGCTGTTCCGCTTTCATAGCGGTCTGGTCTGGTCGTTGGCTGCTCAATAGCCTCGGATTGGCTTCCGGTCCCACCATGTAGTAATGGCTCCAGATTAATCTCATCTCTGACAAATAAGCATCCTGTTCCTTGTGGTCCGTATAGCCCCTTATGCCCAGGAAAAGCTAACATATCAATCTTCATATCGGCAACATCTATAGGTAGAACACCTGCTGTCTGCGAAGCATCCACCAAGAAGGTAAGCCTATGATGCTCACACAATTCTCCAAGCTCCTTAATCGGTAAGATCATACCTGTTAGATTAGAAGCGTGGCTAACCACAAGCAATTTGGTCTCTTTCCGAAATGCTTGGGCAAAATCTTCAGCATAAAAGAACTGATCTTCACGCGGCCTGACATATGTAATTTCAATTCCAAGCTTCGCGCGCAAATATTCAAGTGGCCTGCGTACAGAATTGTGTTCAATCGATGAGGTTACTACATGATCCCCCGGCTGTAGGAAGCCTTTTATCGCCTGATTGAGTGCTTGAGTTGCATTTTGGTAAAAAAAGAGGTTATTCGGATTCTCAATCCCGAACAACCTAGCAAGTTGTACACGCGTCCGAAACAACGCTTTACTGGCCTTCATCGCCAGTGCATGTCCTCCACGACCAGGATTGGCTGCGTAATCGTCTATTACTTCTATCATTGCTTCTTTTACCTGGGGTGGCTTTGGCCAAGAAGATGCGGCATTATCCAAATAAGTCACTGACATAGGAAAATCCCCTTTACTCTTCTATTTGCAAAATATCAAGAATGCGTTGCAGATCGTCATCGGAGTAAAATTCTATTTCTATCTTTCCCTTTTTATTCGTTTTATTGATTTGAACACCCGTTCCAAAACGATTCTGTAGACGTTGCTCCCATTGAACGTATACCTTTTCCTTTGTAGTAGGCTTTTTCTTTTTGGTTTCACGTGAAACATGCAGTTGTTTCACCGTTTCCTCCAATTGGCGTACCGTCCACTCGTACTTAATCACATCACGAGCCAGTTTCCATTGTAACTCTGCATCTTCTACAGGAATCAACGCTCTCGCATGTCCCATGGATAAGGAAGATGTAGCGACTAGCTCTTTTATTTTATCAGGCAACTGTAACAATCGCATGATATTGGTTACATGGGGACGACTTTTCCCTACTTTTTGTGCTAATTCCTCTTGGGTATAGGAACAATGCTCCATTAATTTAAAATATGCCTCGGCTTCTTCCATCGGATTTAAGTTTTCCCGCTGCAAATTTTCAATGAGAGCAAGCTCCATAATCTGTTGGTCTGTATAGCTTTTGATAACGACAGGGACTTTCTTTAAACCTGCCAATTTAGCAGCACGCAGACGTCGTTCTCCCGCCACTAACTCATATCCTTTAATACTCTTTCGGACGATTAAAGGCTGAATGATGCCATGAATCTTGATAGATTCCCCTAGTTCCTGCAAAGCTTTTGGTTCAAATTCTTTACGAGGCTGGTATGGATTGGGACGGATCTCACTGATTTCGACGTCTGTAACTTGCTCGCTCTCTTCAATCAAATTAGAGGTTATTAAGGCGCCTAACCCTTTTCCCAAGCGTTTACTCATATACCGACCACTTCCTTAGCCAATTCAGTATAAACTTCGGCCCCTCTCGAACGTGGATCATAGCTGATAATTGCTTGTCCATGCGATGGTGCTTCACTTAGTCGCACATTGCGTGGAATAATTGTTTGATACACTTTATCTTGGAAATATTTTTTTACCTCATCAATTACTTGAATGCCTAAATTCGTACGCGCATCTAGCATCGTTAACAATACTCCTTCAATAGCTAGATTAGCATTTAAATGCTTTTGAACTAATCGAACTGTATTTAAAAGCTGACTAAGCCCCTCAAGCGCATAATATTCACATTGAATGGGAATGATCACCGAGTCGGAGGCTGTCAGCGAATTGACTGTAAGAATCCCTAAAGACGGAGGGCAATCTATAATAACAAAATCATAGTTATCTTTCACGACCTCTAGTGCCTTTTTTAAGCGAATTTCTCGTGAAATGGTAGGTACTAGCTCTATTTCTGCACCTGCTAATTGTATCGTAGCAGGGATAATAGATAACCCCTCAATCTCAGTGGGCAGAGTTGTTTCAATTGGACTGATGTCATTAATTAGTACATCGTATACGCAATAACGTACATCGGCTTTATTAATACCAACACCACTTGTAGCATTCCCTTGTGGATCGATATCCACTAATAAAACCTTTTTGCCTATACTAGCCAAGCAAGCGCTTAGATTCACAGCAGTGGTTGTTTTACCAACGCCGCCTTTCTGATTGGCTACTGCAATTACTTTCCCCAAAATCTCCACCTCATTTGTACATGTTACTTGTGAGAGCAGCTTGTCGTATTCCTGACGCTGTTCGCGCAAAATTAGCTGTTTGTAAGAACGATTTTGTTGATAAAGTACACATTTTAGATGATGCCCGTATTCCATATATACATAATCATACAGAAAAAGAAAGGCGGCTCATGCCGCTTTATGACTGAGGTTTTTGATTTTTAGGGATACGAATCGTAAATTGATAATATTCATCGTAATCCTCTTCATTGGTTTCCACAGGCAGACCTGTTTGAATCACCATATCAATAGATTGACGCACAGTATTGATAGCAATGCGCGAATCACGTGAAAAGGCCTTAAATCTTCCCCGTTTTTCCTTCTCAGGCTTAGGATTGTCCATCATTTCTAATAATTGCTTCACTCTGGTTTCCGTTTGCTTCACATTAAGCTCCCGCAAAGAAATCTCTTCTAATAGCTTAATCTGTAGCTCTGCATCCTTTAACGGTATCAAAGCACGTGCGTGTCGCTCTGTAATCCGTCTTGCCATGAGAGCTTCCTGAATTTGTTGAGGCAAGTGTAAAAGCCGTAATTTATTAGCAATGGTCGATTGCCCTTTGCCCAATCGTTGCGCTAAGCTCTCCTGCGTTAGATTATGAAGGTCAATCAGTTTTTGATAAGCATAGGCCTCTTCAATGGCCGTTAATCCTTCACGTTGTAAATTCTCGATTAAAGCAATAGAAGCTGTCTGTGTATCATTAAAATCTTTTACAATAGCGGGTATCCGTTCCATACCGATTTTCTTTGATGCACGCCATCTGCGCTCTCCCGCAATGATCTCAAACTGGTTATTACGAACACGAACCACAATCGGTTGAATAATACCATGTGTCTTAATGGTTTGGCACAATTCTTCAATTTTCCCATCGTCAAACACAGTTCTAGGCTGATAAGGATTGGGGACAATCTCATCAACTGGGATTTGCTTAATCTCCTCGTTTTCCGCTTTATCCGAGAGACCAAACAAACGTGAAAATTGATTTTTTACTGTCATTCTGAAATCCCCCACTTCTTTACACACTGTTAGAAAAACTCTTGGTGGCCAATTCTTTATTGATGGCCAAAATTCAGCGATGATAGTGCCTTAGGTTTATCATTTCCCCAACATTTATCGCTTTACAAGCAAAGAGAGAAGAATATGAACATCTCTTCTCTGGCTTAAGGCTTTTGTTACTATACATTTCGCACAGGACGATGTCGGATAGAACCGGCACCTCTATGCTTCAAAGTATTCTTCATCATAAGCTTAAAGTCCTGCCGACGAAACAGATAATCTTTGTGTTTCACGTGAAACATGGCGATGTCTTATTTCTCTTCATTACGGCTTTTTCTCTTCCAGCTTGTTACCTTTAATACAAATATTTTCTCTTCTTTTTCTACTTCATCTTTTTCCGTTCGACCCTCTCCGCCCTCTTCTACAGACACTGGAATTTGGTTTACATTGAGGGGTAACAAAATCTGGATGAAATATCTCTCTTTGTATAACGGCTAATTGGGCTAAAACTTTTCCTGTTTTCTTTTATTTTTATGTGAAAAATGGAGTCATTTATCCTTCCTATGCTCACATATAAAAAGAAGTTAGCCCCACTTGGGACCAACTTCTCCGTGATATACATGCTTTAACTAGCTACTATAGCAATGGCTTTTTAGCCGGAATGCCTGGACGACGCGGATATGTTTTGGGAGTTGTCTCTATTTTGTTGATAAGGATGATATTTCTCTCCCCCGCTTCGTCAGGTAGCTCAAAGCTCTCTACCTTACGGGTTTTACCACCAAGTAGCTTAATAGCCCGTTTCGCCTCATTTAGTTCAAGCGTAACGTCCGGGCCCTTCATGGAAGCGAACAAGCCGTTTTGCTTAACCAACGGCAGACAAAACTCTGCTAATAAATTCAATCGTGCCACTGCTCTGGCTGATACGATATCGAACTGTTCACGGTACTTTTTATCCTGTCCAATCTCTTCTGCTCTTCCATGCACAGGATACAAATCCGTCAGGCCTAGTTCTGTACCCACATGACTTAGGAAATTCATACGTTTTTGCAAGGAATCAATGATGGTCATCTGTAAATGAGGGAAGCAAATCTTCAGCGGAATGCTTGGAAAACCAGCACCTCCTCCTACATCGGCCATTTTCTTCATATCCTGCAACGGAACATAAAACGCTAAAGAAATGGAGTCATAAAAGTGCTTATTATATACCTCATCCTCTTCGGTAATGCCCGTTAAATTCATTTTTTCGTTCCATTCGACCAATAGACGATAATATTGATCAAACTGGTCCAATTGTTCGGAAGTAAGCACAATCCCTTTTTCTTGTAGGCGTGCAGAAAAATCCTGTTTGCTCATTCCAGTCTCCTCTATTCAGCGGCTTGGTTTAGCATGCGATGAAATTGCTCCATATAAATCATCAATACAGAGATATCAGCTGGCGTTACACCGGAAATACGTGATGCTTGACCAATGTTTAGTGGACGAATTTTTTGTAGCTTTTCACGCGCTTCCTTCGACATACCGGAAATAACGGTATAATCGATCCTTTTCGGTATGAGCTTTTCCTCCACCTTTTTCATTTTTTCTACTTGAGCTAACGATTTACGAATATATCCGTCGTATTTGACTTGAATTTCTACTTGCTCGCGAACATCTACATCTAACTCTTCTGGAGCAGGAGAAATGCGGTGGATATGCTCATACGTTACCTCTGGACGACGTAATAATTGAGCTAGATCAATCACCTCTGTCAGTTCAGGAGTACCTGCTTCTCGAAGTACCTCCTGAGCCAATTCGTTTTCTGGACGAATCCGAGTTGAATGCAAACGTTCCTTTTCCTTTGCTACTAGCTCGCGTTTTTGTTGAAATTTGTTGTAGCGTTCTTCACTGATTAAACCAATTTCGTAACCAATGTCAGTTAAACGCATATCTGCATTATCATGACGAAGCAAGAGACGGTATTCCGCACGAGAGGTTAACAGACGATAAGGTTCATTCGTCCCCTTGGTAACTAGATCATCAATAAGAACACCCATATATGCTTCCTCGCGACCTAAGATCACTGGAGGTTTTCCCTGTACCTTACGAGCTGCATTTATCCCTGCCATTAGACCTTGTCCTGCTGCCTCTTCATAGCCTGATGTACCATTAATCTGTCCTGCTGTAAACAGACCTTCTATCAATTTGGTTTCCAATGAAGGCCACAATTGTGTAGGCACAATGGAATCATACTCAATGGCATAACCAGGACGCATCATTTTAGCATTTTCCATACCGTCCATAGAACGAAGCATGCTTAACTGAACATCCTCAGGCAGACTGGTTGACAAACCTTGTACGTACATCTCTTCTGTATGACGACCCTCTGGCTCCAGGAAGATTTGATGACGCGGTTTGTCATTGAAACGTACTACTTTATCCTCTATAGAAGGGCAATAACGTGGCCCGGTTCCTTCAATTGCACCAGAATACATCGGAGCACGATGCAGATTGTCCTGAATCACTTCATGAGTTTCCAGATTCGTATATGTTAACCAGCATGGTAATTGATCAGGAATCGAAGCTGTTGTTTCGTATGAAAATGCACGTGGTTCCTCATCACCTGGCTGAATTTCCATCTTAGAGAAATCAACGCTGCTTTTATGCACGCGAGGCGGTGTCCCGGTTTTAAAACGAACAAGCTCAAAGCCCAATTCTTTTAAATGCTCAGCCAAACGCACGGAAGGACGCATGTTATTTGGTCCACTTTCATACTGAAGATCACCAATAATAATCTTTCCACGTAAGTATGTTCCTGTGGTAACGACGACTGCCTTCGCTTTATACTGTGCTCCAGTGTTGGTAATAACCCCTTCGCACACGCCGTTATTTACAATTAGCTCCTCAACCATCGCTTGACGCAAAATGAGATTTGGCGTATTTTCAATCGTTTTCTTCATTTCATGCTGGTATGCAAACTTATCGGCTTGCGCACGCAACGCATGAACAGCCGGGCCTTTTCCTGTATTAAGCATCCGCATTTGGATATAGGTTTTATCTGTATTTTTACCCATCTCGCCGCCTAAAGCGTCAATTTCACGAACTACGTGTCCTTTTGCAGGGCCACCTACTGACGGGTTACAAGGCATATAGGCTACAGCATCTAGATTGATCGTGATAAGCAGGGTTTGACATCCCATGCGAGCAGCTGCCAACGCAGATTCACACCCTGCATGACCCGCTCCGATAACAATTACGTCAAACTCCCCGCCGTTGTATGTTGTGCTCATGTTTCTACCTCCTATTTACCGAGACAGAATTGGGAGAAAATCTGATCAATTAAGTCCTCGCCAACACTCTCTCCGATTACTTCTCCTAATAACTCCCACGCCTTTTTAATATCTATCTGCACCATATCTACCGGCATTTGTTGATGAACACCGTCAATAGCATCTGCCATAGCCTGTTCGGCCTGACGCAGCAAATTAATATGGCGGGCGTTACTGACATATGTCATGTCTTCCTGTTGGACACGACCTGTAAAGAATAGATGGGCGATAGCTTGCTCTAACTGATCGATTCCCTTCTCTTCCTTGATGGACGTTAAAATTAAAGGTGCACTCGGAAAAGCCTCTTTTATCTTATCTATATCCAGCTTTTGCTCTAAATCAGTTTTATTGACGATAATGATGACCTGCAAGCCTTTAGCAGCCTCAAAAATAGCGAGATCATCATCGTTTAAAAACTCATTATAGTTTACCATAAGCAGCACTAAATCGACTTGTTGAAGAATTTGGCGAGACTTTTCTACCCCGATTTTTTCAACAATGTCATCTGTCTCCCGAATTCCAGCTGTATCAATTAGACGAAGAGGAACCCCTCTTACATTTACATATTCCTCGATAACGTCGCGAGTCGTCCCAGCAATCTCTGTTACAATCGCCTTATCTTCCTGTACAAAGCTATTTAATAATGACGATTTTCCAACGTTAGGCCTTCCGATAATCGCAGTAGATAATCCCTCGCGCAGGATTTTACCTTGTTTAGCCGTTTGTAGTAAACGAGCCACTTGTTGTTTTACCTCCTCACACTTACCTAGGAGGAAATTCTGGGTAAATTCTTCTACATCATGCTCAGGATAATCAAGCGTTACCTCAATATGAGCCATTGCTTCTATTAACTCCTGACGCAAGCCCTTAATTAGCTTGGACAGCTTTCCCTCTACTTGTGATAAGGCTACCTTTAAAGCTTTATCCGTTTTAGCCCGAATCAGGTCAATAACGGCTTCCGCTTGTGATAAATCAATACGGCCGTTTAAAAAGGCTCTTTTCGTAAATTCCCCCGGTTCTGCCAATCTTGCTCCATGCTCCAGCACCAGATCGAGGACCTTCTCTACAGAAATCAAACCTCCATGGCAATTGATTTCCACTACATCCTCCCGTGTAAAAGTACGTGGTGCCTTCATAACAGAAACTAGTACTTCCTCTACTTGCTCATTAGCAACTGGATCTACCAGCGCACCATAATGTATCGTATGACTATCCACAGTGGATAACTTATTTTTACCTCGATAGATTTTATCCACAATCGAAATTGCATCATCGCCACTCACGCGAATGACTGCAATTCCACCTTCCCCCATGGGCGTGGCCACACCTGCAATCGTATCCATATTCACTATATTTCACCTCAAAACTATGAAGTAGGCATTCTTTTCCTAACGCCTTAGCATATCATATTTTTTCCACAATGAATAGAGCGCCTGCCATTGAGACTTATCCACAGTATTAGCAAAATCAAATCAGGTAAAACGCACAAAAAAAAAGAAGCCTAACGTGAGGCTTCTTTTTCCTTTGTTTTCGGTGCAACCACAATATAACGATGCGGTTCTTCACCTTCACTAAATGTAATGACATCAGTACGTGTTTGCAAAAAGGCGTGAATCACTTTTCGTTCTGCCGCTGTCATTGGTTCCAAACGTACGTTTCGTTTGGTGTGAATCGCTTTTTGAGCAAGACGATAAGCTAATTTCTCTAGTGCCTCTCTGCGCTTTGCTCGATAATTTTCTGCATCTAAAATAATGCGAACGTGCTTTTCTGCATGTTTATTGGCTACAACGTTAACCAAATATTGCAAGGAATCCAATGTCTGACCACGTCGACCAATCACCATGCCCAGATCTTCACCAATCATGTGGAAAACGGTACCTTCTGATTGCTTTTGGGAATCGATTTTCACATTGAGGTTCATTTGCTTTAACACATCAGCTAAAAATCCGCGTCCCTCTTCAATCGGATCATACTGTACTTCCACTTCTACTTTTGCATCTCTCGTACCTATCAAACCAAGAAATCCTTTGCTTGGCTCTTCTAGTACGCGAACATTTACTCTGTCTCTTGATACTCCAAGTTCTCGCAGTGCCTTTTCAACAGCTTCATCAATCGTTTTGGCTGAAGCTAGCGCTTTTTTCACTTGGAAGCTCCCCCCTTGGGACTTTTCTGAGTAGTACGGTTATCTTTGTATAAGAAATACGTTTGGATAATCATATAGATGTTACCGTATACCCAGTACAAAGCAAGGGCAGAAGGTAACGTCATAGAAATTACCAAAATCATGATAGGCATCATGTACAACATCATTTGCATTTGAGGGTTGTTTTGTATCGCAGAACCCATCATTTTTTGTTGCAGGAATGTTGTCAGAGCAGCTAAAACTGGCAAGATAAAGAACGGGTCCTTTTCACCTAGCTGCATCCATAAAAACGATTGCTCTCGAATTTCGCTCGTGCGAATAATCGCATTATAAAAAGCAATAAGAATAGGCATTTGTACCAATAACGGTAAACATCCTGCCAGTGGGTTAATGTTATTTTTTTGGAATAATAACATGGTCTCTTGCTGTACTCTTTGTGGATCATTCTTGTACTTATCTCGGATTTTTTGAAGTTCCGGTTGAATAACCTGCATTGCCTTGGAAGATTTAATTTGCTTCACGTTAAGTGGCAATGTCAACGTACGAATTAAAATCGTCGCAACCAAAATTCCAAGCCCGAAGCTACCGCCAAGTAAAAGTGCGGATTCCTTGATCAGCCAAGATAGCGGATAAACGAAGAATTTATCCCAGATTCCAGTTGATTCAGGACCAATTGGCGGAGGATGTGCAATATCAGTCCCACATCCTGCCAGAATTACCATAAGGAATCCAAGCAGAAGGACATAGCGAATACGACTACTCAAAGACATGTTCCTCCTTTAGTTAAGGAAAATTATATTATTTATGTTTCTCTGGTACTGGATCAATTCCTCCTGGATGAAAGGGATGACATTTAGCAATTCGCACAATAGCTAACCACCCACCCTTCCATACACCAAAACGGCGTATGGCTTCAATCGCATAAAAGGAACACGTAGGCGCAAATCGACAGGTTGGAGGCTTTAATGGTGAAATAAATTTCTGATAAAAGCGGATAAACCCAATCAAAAATTTCTTCATTATCATCTAACCTCTTTTTTCGTTATGTATCTCAACCGCCTTTATTGCTTTTGCTCTTTTTAAAGCATGCATTAAAGAGCCCTGTATGGAAGCAAGCGGCATCTCTTCTACCCCTGGTCTCACAATTACAATGATATCCAAATGAGGCTTGATTCGATCTTCAATCGCAGCAATCGCTTCTTTTAAAAGTCGCTTAACTTTATTACGCGTGACAGCGTTGCCAATTTTTTTACTGGCAGAGATCCCGATTCGAAAAGTGGCTTGTCCCTGATTTTCTAATGTATAAATAACAAATTGTTTGTTAGCAGCTGATTTTCCCTTTTGAAAAACCTTCTGAAACTCTTCATTTTTTCGCAATCGATGCGAGCGATGCATTGGTGGACACCCCTACCATCAACATTATAGTGGAAAAAAAGGGCGCATTCCACTGCTTCTAGTATTACCAAGAAACAAAGGAAGAAGCCAGACAGGGCTGGCTCCTCACATATATTCTCTCACCTTTTTCTATAGAAGTACTCTTACGTATTATCTATAGAAAAAGGCCACTTTAAAATGTGGCCTAAGCGGAAAGCACCTTTCTACCTTTACGACGACGGGCAGCTAAAACCTTACGGCCATTTTTTGTGCTCATACGTTTGCGGAACCCGTGATCTTTCTTACGTTTACGGTTGTTAGGATTAAATGTAGGTCTCATATTGAAGTTACACCTCCGTCCTCCAAGCATTCTTTGGAATTATATAAAGAAATAATCAAAAAGTCAAGTTACTCGTTATCTAATCCCTTTTGCCAAATTAATCCCTCTACTTTTACCTTCTCTTCCTCCTACATCTATCTTTTTTCTTTTCATCGTCTGTTTTCTACTATAAATAACTATCCACAAAAGATTATTTCCCGCCCCTGTGTATATCTTTTTTATCCACAGAAAAGTTTTCTACAAATTTATAAACAGGTTGCACACAAAATATAGGGGTGTTGATGAAATACGGCTACTATTTGTTGTGTTTGTGGATAACTATTAAAAAACCATTGATATCATGGCTTTTATTTGATATCATGTTTTTGTTTTGATCCGTTGATAAGTGAAATCAGATTTTTACTTTTCCACAGCATGTGGATAAGGTTGTGGACAGATATTCTGCATTGTGAATAAGATACTCACAGCTATGCGGATAATTGTCTTATTTTTTTCTCAAAAGGTACGGGAGTCCGTGATGACATATGATTTAGCATTTTTAATTATCCACAATGCCTGTGTAGTGCTGAAAGGAGGGATTTACTAGGTGGACGCAACGATTATAGAATTATGGCGAAAAGTTTTAGCTAAAATCGAGAAAACATTAAGCAAGCCTAGCTTCGACACCTGGTTGAAGGCGACAAAGGCAACTGCATTAGAGGAAGACTCTTTGATTGTAGTCGCTCCAAATGAATTTGCTCGTGATTGGCTCGAATCTCGCTATTCACCACTTATCATAGAAACGCTTTATGAAACGACAGGAATCCATATGAAGGTGAAGTTTGTCGTTCCCCAAAATCCCGACTTCGGTCTTACTGATGAGTTACCTATGGCGAAAGCAAAATTAGTATCTCAACCTCTAGCTGGCGATGATCAACCGCCTAGTATCTTAAATCCGAAGTATACATTCGACACATTTGTAATTGGTTCGGGGAACCGTTTTGCCCATGCAGCTTCACTAGCCGTAGCTGAAGCACCTGCGAAAGCTTACAATCCACTGTTTATTTATGGTGGTGTAGGTCTTGGTAAAACACACTTAATGCATGCGATTGGCCATTATGTCGTTCAGCATAATCCATCTGCGAAAGTGGTCTATTTATCATCTGAAAAATTTACGAATGAGTTTATTAACTCTATTCGCGATAATAAAGCGGTTGAATTCCGCAATAAATATCGTAGTGTAGATGTTTTGCTTATAGATGATATTCAATTCTTGGCTGGAAAAGAATCAACGCAGGAAGAATTTTTCCATACTTTTAACGCCCTGCATGAAGAAAGCAAACAAATCATCATTTCATCCGATCGACCGCCAAAGGAAATTCCTACTTTGGAGGATCGATTGCGTTCCCGTTTTGAATGGGGCTTGATTACGGATATTTCACCACCTGATCTGGAGACTCGAATTGCCATTCTGCGTAAGAAGGCCAAAGCCGAGAATCTGGATATTCCGAATGAGGTTATGATTTATATTGCCAACCAGATTGATAGCAACATTCGTGAGTTAGAAGGTGCTTTGATTCGCGTTGTTGCTTATTCTTCTCTGATTAATCGCGATATTGATACGCAATTGGCAGCAGAGGCCCTCAAGGACATCATTCCTTCTTCTAAGCCAAAAATCATTACAATTATTGATATTCAACGTGCAGTTGGTGAAGCTTACACGTTAAAATTAGAGGATTTTAAAGCAAAAAAACGCACAAAATCCGTTGCTTTTCCAAGACAAATAGCCATGTATCTATCTCGTGAGCTTACTGATGCCTCACTCCCTAAGATCGGGGACGAATTTGGCGGACGAGATCATACAACGGTTATCCATGCCCATGAAAAAATCTCGAAATCATTAGCAGTTGATCCTCAATTGCAGGCCACCATCCAAAACCTTATTGAAAAATTGAAGGCTGGCCATTAAACTATTATTCCTGTGTACATTTGTGAATAACCTAAAAAGCCTATACACAACTTATCCACATGTGTATAGGCTTTACTTTTCAGCGCTTTTTGCAGATATCCACAAATCCACAGCGCCTATTACTACTACTATTATTTTTTTAATATAAAAGATCACTTACTATATATGCATACGGCATACGGGAATATGCATAATTCTTTTGTAGAACAAATCCTTGTATACGGGGGTAAGGTATAATGAAAATTACAGTCCAACGTGACAAACTATCAACTGCTGTTTCACATGTGGCTAAAGCTGTATCAACTAGAACAACGATTCCAATTTTGACAGGTATTAAGCTAACAGCAAATGAAGAAGGCTTAACATTAACTGGTAGTGATTCAGATATTTCTATTGAGGTGCATGTTCCATTAGAAGAGGGAGAGAATTGGGGAGTTACTGTACACGAACCAGGCAGTATTGTGCTACCATCACGTATTTTTAGTGAAATTGTACGTAAATTGCCAGCTAATGAAATTGATATTAGTGTAGATGATCGTTTACTTACGTTGATTCGTTCAGGTCAAGCCGAGTTTACAATCAATGGTCTAGATGCTAATGAATATCCTCAATTACCTCAATTAGAAGAGGATAAGGTTTTTAGCATTCCAAGCGATTTATTAAAAACAATGATTCGCCAAACATCCTTTGCAGTTGCCACTTCTGAAATGCGTCCCATCTTAACAGGGATTATGTGGACACTAGAAGAGGGAATACTAAAATTTGTAGCGACAGATAGCCATCGTTTTGCTTCTCGCAATGCAAAAGTAGAGTGTTCTGAATCCCTACGATTCTATAATATTGTTGTACCGGGTAAAAGTTGTAATGAATTGGTAAAGATTATAGATGATGATCAGAATTTGGTTGATATCGTTGTAGCCGACAATCAAATTTTAGTAAAATCAAATCATATCTTATTCTATTCCCGACTGTTGGAGGGAACTTATCCAGATACAAATCGTATTATTCCACAGGGCTGTAAAACGGAGATTGTTTTATCAACCAAAGAATTTTTACAATCCATTGAGCGTGCTTCCTTATTAAGTCGTGAAGGAAAAACCAATGTGGTAAAATTGGTAACATTGCCAGATGGAAATGTAGAAATTTCATCGAATGCACCAGAGATCGGAAAAGTAACGGAAACCATTCAGCCAAAACAATGCACTGGGGAGGAGTTAAAAATCTCCTTCAACGCAAAGTTTATGATTGATGCACTTCGTTCCATTGACAGCTCTGAGATTGTAACTAGCTTTACTGGGGCAATGAGCCCATTTATTATTCGACCTACTGATCATGATTGGAGTCTACATCTAATCTTGCCAGTTCGTACGTATTAAGAGGTAGCCACCTAAAGGAGTTTTCCCACATGGCAGATAAAGTTTACATTTCTACAGAATATATTACGCTTGGACAGTTTTTAAAACTAAGTTCAGTAATTGATACGGGTGGAATGGCTAAGCCTTTTTTAGCTGAGGTACCCATTATGGTAAATGGAGAAAAAGAAAACCGCCGTGGTCGTAAGCTATATCCAGATGATCTAGTGGTTATTGAAGGGTACGGCTCTTATCAAGTGGCTGTACGCTGAGAGGAGTAAGCCCTTTGTTCTTACGTAATCTGTTTTTGACTAACTATCGAAATTACAGAGAGCTTTCACTGGATTTTACAGGACCGATTAATTTATTCGTTGGGAATAATGCGCAGGGCAAGACGAATGCATTAGAATCTATCTATGTACTTGCCCTTGCCAAATCCCACCGAACCTCCAAGGATAAAGAACTGATTAAGTGGAATGCAGATTATGCGGCGATCCGTAGTGAAGTCAATCGACGCTACGGATCTGTTCGTTTAGAGATGCAGTTGACCAATAAAGGTAAAAAGGCTAAAATTAATGGTTTAGAGCAGAAAAAACTGAGTAATTATATCGGTTCTTTAAATGTTGTGTTATTTGCGCCAGAGGATTTAGCAATCGTAAAGGGCGCTCCAGCCCAACGCAGACGCTTTCTAGACATGGAAATTGGTCAGGTTTCTCCAACATATATCTACCACTTGAGCAATTACAATAAAGTGTTAGCACAGAGAAATCAGCTATTGAAAGACCTTGCCATGAAAAAGAGTAGTCAGATTGACCTTATGGCAATTTGGAATACACAATTAGCTGATTTAACTGTAAAATTACTAAGGAAGCGTTTTGAGTTTATCACTAAATTAGAGCAATGGGCTCAAGAAATCCATGCTGGAATTACAGATGGTAAAGAGAAGCTGAGTTTGCATTATGTGAATAGTTCTCCTGTTACCAAAGAGATGAAAGAGGAAGAAGCTCTTCAAGCGCTACTGGCTGCTTATGAAGAGATATTTGAACGGGAAAAGATGAGAGGTAGTACACTAATCGGACCTCATCGTGATGATTTCTCTCTTTTGGTAAACGAGATGGATGTACAATCATTTGGCTCACAAGGGCAGCAGCGAACAACGGCTTTATCTTTGAAATTAGCCGAAATTGAGCTGATTAAGCAAGAAGTTGGGGAATATCCGATTCTGTTGCTTGATGACGTCTTGTCAGAACTGGATGAGCATAGACAAACATTATTACTTGAAACGATACAAGATAAAATTCAAACGTTTGTAACGACAACAGGTGTGGAAGGATTAAAGCATCAGGTCTTACAGCAAGCAACTCGCTTTAATGTGCAAGAGGGGTCCATTTCCAAAGAAGGGTAAGGTGAAGTGTATGTTTCTGCACGTGGGAGGAGATACGGTTGTTAGTATGAAGGAGGTTATCTCTATCATCGATCATCAAACGGTCAAGCACTCGAAGATATCCCTCACATTTATGGGAGATCAGAAGAAAGAAAAACGCATGATTGATCAGCAGTCGGAAGAGATTAAATCCTACGTAATTACGGATCGTGCTATTTACTGTTCGCCCATTTCTTCGCTTACCTTGAAAAAACGTGCGCAGTTTATACAGCACAGTGAGCTGTTTCCCTCTGTACAAACTGATAGTAAGGAGTTGACTGAGTAGTGGATGTAACAACTAAAGATCAAAACTATGATGCCAGTCAGATACAGGTACTGGAAGGGTTAGAAGCGGTACGTAAACGCCCAGGTATGTACATTGGCTCTACTAGCAGTCGAGGTCTACATCACTTGGTATGGGAGATCGTAGACAACTCTATCGACGAATCACTGGCAGGTTATTGTACGGAAATTAACGTATTGATTCATAAAGATAATACGATCACCGTTATTGATAATGGGCGTGGTATTCCTACAGGGATTCATGAAAAAACGGGGAAATCCACAGTAGAAACAGTTCTTACCGTTCTACATGCCGGAGGTAAATTCGGCGGTGGCGGATATAAGGTTTCTGGGGGATTGCACGGGGTAGGTAGCTCTGTTGTTAATGCTCTTTCAGAATGGATGACTGTTACTGTTAAACAAAACGGAAACATTTATTCCATGCGCTTTCATGTTGGTGCGCCGGAGGAAGAACTGAAAATCACTGGTGAAACAGATACAACTGGTACCACCATTACCTTTAAACCAGATCCAACTATCTTTACGGAAACAACCGTATATGAATATGAATTGCTTCAAAAGCGGATACGTGAATTAGCTTTCCTAAATAAAGGCTTGCGGATTACGTTAGAGGATCAACGTGAGGGTCAAGAACGCCGGGATGATTTTTATTACGAGGGTGGAATTAAATCTTACGTGGAGTTTCTGAATAAAAACCGTGAAAGCCTGCATGATGAAGTGATCTACTGTGAAGGCGAAAAAGATGGATTGCAGGTAGAGGTAGCCATTCAATACAATGATAGCTATGTAAGCAATATCTATTCTTTCGCCAATAATATTAATACGCATGAGGGTGGAACACACGAGGCTGGTTTTAAAGCAGGCTTAACTCGTGTAATTAATGATTACAGCCGTAAATTTAATTTCTTGAAGGAAAAAGATCAAAACTTGTCTGGTGATGATGTACGTGAGGGAATTACAGCGATTATTTCCGTTAAGATTCCTGAACCGCAGTTTGAAGGACAAACCAAAACCAAGCTAGGGAACTCTGAAGCTCGTAGCATCACAGAATCGGTCTTTGTTGAGCGATTCCAGGAATTTATGGAACAGAACCCTGCTGTAGCCAAAAAGGTTGTAGAGAAGTCCCTGATGGCTGCTAGAGCGCGTGAAGCGGCTCGTAAGGCACGTGAGCTGACTCGCCGTAAAAATGCCTTGGAAGTAAGTGCCCTGCCGGGTAAGCTAGCGGACTGTTCCTCCAAGGATGCAGCCGAGAGCGAATTGTTTATTGTAGAGGGTGACTCTGCGGGTGGTTCTGCCAAAATGGGACGCGATCGTCATTTCCAGGCGATCTTACCGTTGCGTGGTAAAGTATTGAACGTAGAGAAATCCCGACTAGATAAAATTTTAGGTAACAACGAGATTCGGACGATCATCACTGCACTTGGAACCGGTATTGGTGAGGATTTTGATATCAGCAAAGCGCGTTATCATAAAATCGTCATCATGACAGATGCCGACGTCGATGGTGCTCACATCCGTACGCTCTTGTTAACCTTCTTCTATCGCTATATGCGTCAACTAATTGAAGCTGGATTTGTGTATATTGCACAGCCGCCGCTCTTTAGTATTAAGCAAGGAAAAACGATTCAGTATGCCTTTAATGATCGTCAACGCGACCAAATCTTAAGCCAGCTAAAAGAGACTCCTAAGCCTAACATTCAGCGTTACAAAGGGCTAGGGGAAATGAATGCAGAGCAATTGTGGGAAACAACAATGGACCCTTCCGTTCGTACTTTGCTACAGGTAGACCTAGAAGATGCTATTGATGCAGATATGGTCTTCCAAACTCTAATGGGTGATGAAGTAGAGCCGCGTCGTGACTTTATTGAAAGCTACTCTCGTAACGTACGCAATTTGGATATTTAAGGTGGGCTCCGACTATCTCGGAGTGAAGCACCAGAATTCAAATTCATTCAATAAGAAGACAAAAAGCTTGTCCTTTACGGGGCAAGCTTTTTTTGCAGGAAAAAGGAATTTGATCCATCTCTATTTGCTTTTGTACTTATTGGTTAAGCTTCCCCTTTTCCCGATTATTTACCCTTAAGCATGGTGTTCTCATTATTTGATACGACTTTATAGCACTTCCTCCATCAGTTTCCTTAACTTAGCTTCCGTCGTAGACTGTGGCACAGGGGTGTAAATACTACAGCGTAAGTCCCCACTGCCCTGAACCTGCAAGGAGGTAAGATGGAATAACATCTTTCCCGCTTTAGCATGTCTAAATTCAATGTAAACCTCCGGGGCAGAGCTGACCTCGCTCTGTTCCCACAACCGCTGAAAATCAGGATGGACGGTTTTCATTTTTTCTACGAATTGACTATACCATTCATCCTCGACATATTGCCCATAAGAGGCCCGGAAGATAGCTAAAAAGCCACTAGCAAAATGCTCCCAATTAACAGCTAACCGTTGCAATTCCTTTCTGGTAAATATCAGGCCTAGTAGGTTACGCTCCTCGTAGGGAATCTGGTTAAAATCCAAAAATACATGGGAAGCTGCTGCATTCCAGCCCAAAATATGACTTCTGCTGTTCGAGACGATCGTGGGGCAAAAACGTAGCTCTTGTAAAATTTTTTGCAAAGAAGGCGGAATTTCCGTTATTTCCCCCGTATTTTTTGAGATAACGGGTCCAGCTCCAAGTGCTAACGAATGTAGGTATTTCTGCTCATCCACTGTTAGCTGTAAGGCAGTAGCGATAGCATCGACCACAGATTTGGAAACGGTGATGTCACGTCCTTGCTCCAGCCAGGTGTACCAGGTGGTGCTAACGCCAGCTAGCTGGGCTACTTCTTCTCTGCGTAACCCTGGCGTTCTTCTGCGGACACCTGCGACGAGGCCAACTGACTCGGGAGAAATCTTTGCTCTTTGATTTTTTAAAAAGGTAGAAAGTGCTTGAAGTCGGGCATTTTTATTCATTCTATGAACCCTCCTTACTGTTTTGTTTATACTGGTACTAATTATACTAGGATAAATAACAACTTGTAATAGGATAGAGGCTTTGCCAAGATAGAAAGTAAGAAGAAACTGAAACATTTCCAAATATGCAAGTAAAGGAGAGTGCCTATGGAAAGAGTAGTAATTACTGGTATGGGTGTTGTATCACCAATGGGAAATCAAGTAGAGAGCTTTTGGAGTAATTTAGTACAAGGTACATCCGGAATTTCATATATAGATACATTTGATACTAGCAAGTATAAAACCAAGTTTGCTGGGGTAGTTAAGGACTTTGATGCAGATTCCATTTTTGGACGTAAAGAGGCACGGCGCATGGATCGCTTCAGTCAGTTTGCTTTGGTAGCTGCTGAGCAGGCCCTAATAGATTCTGGCCTTGTACTTGATGAAATTGATTTAGAGCGTTTAGGCGTATATGTTGGATCTGGCATTGGTGGCATTCAAACCATGATGGGACAAGAGCAAATACGAAAGGAGAGAGGCCCAGACCGTGTGAGTCCATTATTAGTTCCTATGATGATTGCCAATATGGCGTCCTCTATGATTAGCATTACATATGGAGCGATGGGGCCAAGTATGTCTCCTGTAACAGCTTGTTCAATCGGAAATACAGCAATTGGCGAAGCGATGCGCCTGATCAAATCTGGTGGCGCTGATGTAGTTTTTGCCGGAGGGACAGAAGCGGCGATTACAGAATTAGCTGTCGCTAGTTTTGGAAATGCAACGGCACTATCTACCCGAAATGATCAGCCAGAATTGGCAAGCAGGCCATTTGATGCTGATCGTGATGGGTTTGTTATGGCTGAAGGGGCAGGTATCCTGATTCTTGAATCCTTAGCGCATGCGAAAAAAAGAAAGGCTCGCATTTATGCTGAGGTGCTGGGCTATGGAGCAAGCTCGGACGCGTATCATATTGTAGCTACTCATCCAGAAGGAAAAGGTGCTTATCAGGCTATGAAGCTAGCTTTACAAGAGGCTGGAGTACAACCGGAGCAGGTCGATGTGATTAGCGCACACGCTACCAGTACCGAGGTTGGGGATCGATCAGAAACAGCGGCAATCAAACGGCTTTTTGGAGAAAAAGCATATCAAATTCCTGTGACAGCAAATAAATCCATGACCGGACACATGCTAGGGGCAGCCAGTGCTGTTGAGGCTATCGCCTTGGTAAAGACTCTGCAAGAAGGAATTATCCCACCTACCATTAACCAGGATAACCAAGACCCTATTTGTGACTTAGACTATATTCCTAATAAAGCTCGCAAGGCAGAAATGAGAATAGGAATGTCCAATTCCTTTGGATTTGGTGGACATAATGCAGTTATTGTCCTTCGAGCTTGGGATTCTAACGAGTCCTAGCCTATTATCTTGGCTTGAAAGAATAAGTAGTATCTATTATTGAAATGATGCTATTTGGTGTTAAACCAAGACGCAACTATCGGAAGAAAACCCTCTCATGCTATAATTTATGTAAAGAAAAACGAAAATAAAATCAGGATAAGATTTATTTCTGTCGAAAGTAGAGAGGTGGATACATTGAAACGTTTTTTTTCAGGAGTGCAACCATCTGGTAACCTAACAATAGGTAACTATTTAGGTGCAATTAAGCAATTTGTAGAATTACAGCATGAGCCAGATGCAGAAGCCTTTTATTGCGTGGTAGATATGCATGCGATTACCGTTGCTCAAGATCCAGAAGAGCTGCGCAGACGTACACGTGAAATTGCTCAAATCTATCTAGCATGCGGTGTTGATCCTAAGCAAGCTACTGTATTTATTCAATCACATGTAAAAGAACACGCTGAGCTTGGCTGGTTATTGCAATGCGCTAGCTACATGGGCGAACTAAATCGTATGACACAATTTAAGGATAAAGCAGAAGGAAAAGCGAACGTCAATGTTGGTCTGTTTACGTATCCAGTCTTAATGGCTGCTGACATCTTATTGTATGATACGACCCACGTACCTGTAGGGAACGACCAAAAGCAACATATTGAGTTAACTCGTGATATTGCAGAACGATTTAATAATAAATATGGCGATACCTTTGTCATTCCAGAGCCAAACATCCAAGAATTTGGGGCACGTATCATGGCTCTCGACGAACCAACGAAAAAAATGTCCAAATCAGCAGAGAGTGAAGCGAGTCGCATTGCGATTTTGGAAACCCCAGAGGTATTTAAGAAAAAGATTATGCGAGCAGTAACCGATACCGAGAATTCCATTGCTTTTGATGAAACGAATAAGCCTGGTATCTCGAATTTGCTAACAATCTATAGTATGTTTGCTGATGAATCGATTGAATCGCTAGTAGAACGTTATCAGGGGCAAGGATACGGTACATTGAAAAAAGACCTAGTAGAGGTTGTAACTGAGCAGCTTAGTAAGATTCAACAACGTTTTAATGAGTATAACGACGTAGCAGAGCTGGACAAAATTCTGCGAGCTGGTGCTGAAAAAGCCAGTGTGATTGCAGAACAGACGTGCAATCGTGTAAAAGATGCGATGGGATTATTGCGTATATAACTGAAAATACAGGAGAAGAGCCATTACTCTTAATTGAGAATGGCTCTTTTTCATGTTTGTCGAAGTATGACATTTCGTGAAAGCTTGAAGGAGATAAAGTAAGTTTCACGTGAAACAATTTAATTAAAATGAAAAAAAGCAATAAAAATCGCAATTTATCCTAGTCCTCGACGACATTCGATTTTGCCTATGCGAGTCCGAATCGGATTGATCTCTTACAAAAATGTAAGATTGATGAAAGCTAAACCGATGGGAATGAAATCAAGTGATTTATAAAATAAACCTATGATCGCGAAGCAATCATTCGCATTCACCTATGAGCTTATGAAAGGAAGCGAGGGTGAGACATAATGAGACAAGAACACAGAAAGAGAAGGATAGGTCTTATATCCGTTGTTTTTTTTGTTGTACTTGCTGCAATCATTGGTTCAGGTGCTAGCTTTTATAAGTATCAGACTGTGAAATACAATGTTCCTTATGAAAAAGAGATACTAGCCTATTCCAAACAATATGGCATTGATCCAGCATTACTAGCTGCTTTAATCTCTTATGAAACAAATTTTAAAAATAAAGAATACCAGCCAAACAAGTTAAATGGATTGATCCTTTTGAAAGATACTACGGCTCAGGTATTCGCTGAGATTATGGATTGGAAAGGATTCACACCAGATATGCTAGCCAACCCTGAGCATGCGATCCATATTGGGGCTTTTATGATAAGCCATTGGGAAAAGGCAGGTAAAACACAGAAAGAGATTATTCGTGCTTTTTTATTACGAAACAAAGATGGCCAGTTTAAGCAAGATAGAACATTTCAAACAGCATATGAAGCGATTCAGAAAAAGTATGAGCAATACCAACGACTATTCACATAATCATTGGAAAGGGACGATATGACATGCAAAAAGTGTTGCAAGTAAAGAATGCTTCCAAAATATACGGAGGAAAGACAAATAGCTATACAGCATTAGACCATGTTAGTTTCGATGTACAGCAGGGTGAATTTGTTGGAATCATGGGACCATCAGGCGCAGGTAAAACTACGCTGCTTAATATTATTTCTACGATTGATTCGCCTACATCTGGGGAAATCCTGATTGATGGAAGTGATGTTGTCAAAATGAAGGAAGACAAGTTGGCAATGTTCCGTCGCACGAAGCTAGGCTTTATTTTTCAAGACTACAATCTGCTAGACTCGTTAACAGTACGTGAGAATATAGCACTACCATTAGCCCTGACAAAGGTAAAGGCGAAGGAGATTGATAAACGCGTAGAGGATATTGCTAAAAGATTTGGAATTGAACACATTTTAGAGCAGTATCCATACCAAATTTCCGGGGGACAAAAACAGCGTTGTGCAGCTTCTCGGGCGATTGTCACGAATCCAAGTTTGATTTTTGGAGACGAACCTACCGGAGCTCTTGATTCCAAATCCTCGGCTGACCTGTTGCAATGCTTACAGACATTAAATCAAGAGGAACAAGCGACAATTTTAATGGTTACTCATGATGCAAATGCAGGAAGCTACTGTGAACGCATTTTGTTTATTACAGACGGAAAAATTTCAATGGAATTAAAAAAGGGTACACAAACTCGAAAAGAGTTCTTCCAACGCATTATGGATGTGCTGGCTGAGCTTGGGGGTGATATGAGTGACGCTATTTAATCTCGTTTTACGCAATATGAGACGAAACATGAAAAGCTATCTGATCTATTTCGTCTCCATGATCTTTAGTATTGTTATTTACTATACGTTTATGTCCTTGCAATTTAATACGCAAATTGCTGAAGTAAGCGGTGGAGATCCATATGTAAAAAAAGCATTCGAATTTTCTAGTGGTTTGCTCTTATTGTTTGTAGCTATATTTATGGTGTATTCAAATAGCTTTTTTACTCGCAAACGGAAAAAGGAAGTTGGTCTTTATTCGTTACTTGGGGTTAGAAAAAGACAAGTTGGAATGATGCTCTTTTTTGAGAACCTCTTCCTAGGAGTTGGAGCTTTAATCGTAGGAATTATTCTGGGTGGTTTTTTATCGAAAGCTTTCTTGTCCTTACTCGTTTATCTCATGAATATTGATATGCAGGTAAACTTCGAAATTCCGTTAGAAGCAATCAAGCAAACAGCTACCGTGTTTTTTGTTCTGATTCTCTTTACATCGCTACAGGGCTATATATTAATTTACCGTTTTAAATTAATTGAGCTATTCCGTGCTGAACAGGAAGGAGAAACCGTTCCAAAGGGTTCAGTTATTCTAGCACTCTTCTCTGTATTTCTGATTGGTTCTGCCTATTTCCTAGCGGCGACCTTCATGAATTACTTTGATGTTTTTGTAGCCTTTTATATTATTGGTGGTACTGTGCTAGGAACTTATATCTTGTTCCATTACTTCATGATCTTTTACTTTAAACGGGCACGTAAAAATAAGCGGTCCTTCTACAATGGATTAAGCATGGTAAGTAAAGGTCAATTGCTATATCGCATTAAAGGAAATGCCACTGCGCTTGCTACTATTACTGTGGTAAGTACGATTACGATCTGTGCAGTTGGAACGGCAGCGACCTTCTATTTCAATGTCAATGATGTAACGGCACAGGGTAATCCCTATAGTTATTCCTATCATAAGGATGGTAAGGAGTGGAATAACGAAGTAGAAAAAGCCTTCGCAAATGCTAAGGATAAGAACCCTATCCAATTGGAAACAGAAGTACCTTATATCGTTGTAAAGACACAGGATGAGAAGAAGGCAGGCTTCTCCCTACAATATTTCACCTCCGAGGGAATGTATTTATTAGGTCAATCGAAATATAATGAATTGGCTAAAGCTATGAATCGGGAGTCTGTAGAGGTTAAACCCGGTGAAATGGTAATAATGGACGGTTTTTACGACAAAATGTTTCAAAGCGATATCCTTAACAAGCAGGTGTCTTACAAGCTAGGAGATCAAGTAAAAACCTTGACCTTAGTAGATGCTAAGAAAGTGGCAGTAAGCAATTTAGGGAAAACGACCTTTGTAGTATCTGACGCTGACTATCAAGCGGCTCAGGAGTTTGGAAAGCCTTACGTGATTAAAAACATAAATGTTGAAAATCAGTATAAAGCAAGTGAGTTGTCTGCAAACCTGCATAAAGTGATGCCGGAGGGTGAGAAGCTAAAGGATTTTTATACCCAATACCAAGCTCTGATGGAAACAACAGGGGTTATGGTTTTTATTGGTGGATTCATTGGGTTAGTCTTCATGCTTGCGACAGGCTCAATCATTTATTTCAAACAACTTACAGAAGCTCATAACGATAAGAAATACTATACAATTCTACACAAGATTGGTGCTACGAAACGTGAGAGCAAAGAGGCCATTAGTAAACAGATAGCTTTCATTTTTGGAGGGCCGCTTCTCTTGGGAATTAGTCATAGCTTGTTTGCACTTAATACGATGTCGGCAATGTTTAAAATGAACATCTTGACGCCTGTATTGGTGAGTATGGGAGTGTATCTGGTTATCTATGTTGGATACTACTTTATGACTGTTCGTTCCTACAGTAAAATTGTCTTGGATCACAATAATTCGTAACAATAAGCTATTTTTCATGCGAAAAGCAGAACTTCAGGGGGATGATCCTGAGGTTCTGCTTTTTTACTTGTAAGCCGGATATGATAGTGTTGCGTATTATTTTTGAGCCGTAAATAAGAAAATCTCATAGGTAGCCGGTATCCCCTGATCCTTTTGAAACGTATCTTTGTAATAATTCATCATCGGTAATAGAAATCGTCTATCTCCTAAGCCATGCGTAGGGGAAGAAACAGTGGCTCCTATTTCTTTAATAGAGCGTAAAAAATCAAGAACGGTGGAGTAATAAAGTGTAATGGAATAAGCGTGTACCTTTATATTTTGAAAACCAGCGTTCTTTAAAAAAGAAGTCCATGCGGAACAACTTTCAAAACGAAGAATATGCCGGCGAGCTTTTTCTCCCAGATTAGCATACGTTGCAGCATAGGATTCGTGTAGCTCATGAAAAGTAAGAGGACCGAATGTTGAGAATAACAGATGTCCCTCAGGCTGCAAAATTCTGTGCAAGAAAGAGAGGGTTTTCTGTGGATAGTGGAGCCATTGAAAGCAAGCATTCGATAGAATCAGGTCATGGCTTGATTCAGGTGCAGTCTTAGCCCATTCTTCAATATCAGCACATATGAATTGAGGAGCTGTTGGAATCATGAATTGCTGGCTTTCTCGAATGGCTTGCTCTGTTTGCCTTAGCATTTTATCTGCCAGATCGAGAGCAGTATAGCTTCGTATCGAGGGGGAGTGAGCCAGCATTTTCTGAGTGAGATACCCTGTTCCACAACCAATTTCAAGTGCTTGGGAGAAGGAAAATTCACTTTGAAACGATTGAAGGAGTTGATCGGCCATCTGCTTTTGCACAATTGCATGCTGGTTATAGGAGCTGGCTTTTCGATTAAATCGCTGTTGGATGTGCAGTTTATTTGGCACGAAGAAACCTCCTTATTTCGTTACTTAGATAAGAAGAATCTGCTACAAATGGATAATGACCTTGGTAGTCAGGGGAAAGAGTTGTAGCATTTGGTAAAGACTCTGCTAGTTCCAGCCCGGCTGCATAGGGAATAACCGGGTCATGCAAGGAATGGAAGAGTAGACAAGGACAATGTATGTCAGCTAAAAGTGGACGGCAGTCTGCTGAGAGTAAAATTTCAAGCCCGGCTACCAAAGCTTCTTCTGTCCAATTACATTGCTGAAGCAAAATAGGGCTTTTTTCAAGGGCAAGCCTTTTCTCTGATGAGGGAAACATGCTTTGATAAAAGCGTTCTAGCACCTCATGTCGATTTTTTCTAACCAATCGTTTCATACGAACAAGAGAAGTCGCTGGCCAGCCTAGCTGGTTCTCTGTTTGATGACGGACAAAACGCGCTGTGGTATTTATGAGGACAAGACTTTGGACAGGGAAGGTAGTAGCTAGATGCTGTGCTAACATTCCGCCTAATGACCAGCCAACAACTGAGACAGGAGAAGAGCGTTTTCGCTGATTTTCAAAATAGGCTTCTTCCACCTTTTGATAAAAAGCAGAGGGAGAGTCCGATTGAGAGAAGTCGACAGAAACATGATGATACTCAGGTAAGCTTTGTTGCCAGTTATCCCAGATGAAAGACGGCATTCCCCAACCTGGTACCCAAAGAATCGTTTCATTGGTTCTCATGTAATCACTCCAAGTTCTATTGCTGTCCGAATGATTTTGCGCGTTGCCCAAGCTAAATCTTCATCTGAGTGCGTTGCCATTAGGGAAAAACGGATGCGAGCTGAATTTTCGGGAACAGTTGGAGGACGTATGGCTACAGCTAAAATTCCCTCTTGCTCTAAACGCTTGCTAAATTGAATGGCTGTCTGATTCTCGCCAAGCAGCAGAGGTACAATGGGAGAATCTCCAGCAGGGACATGTAAACCAGCCTGTTGTAGCTTCATGCGGAATTGTTTGCTCTTTCGGTAAAGCTCCTTTCTGCGCCAATCCTCTTGTTGAACAATGGCAACAGATTGGCCAATGGCTGAGACTAGAGCAGGTGGTAGCGAGGTTGAATAAATGAGCGGACGGCAGGTATGGACCAGGTAATCAATTACTACTTGATCAGCACATACATATGCCCCATATAAACCAAGAGCTTTACTGCATGTTCCCATCAGGATATCTACCTCTTGATGAACGCCGTATTGATGACATAAACCAGCACCTGATTCCCCGTAAACACCGCCTGCATGTGCTTCATCCACCATTAAAAATACATCATGATCATGTTTGATTCTTACCAGCTCTTCTACATCAGCCTTATCGCCATCCATCGAAAAGACGGTATCAGTAACAATTACATTTCGTCGGTGGTTTCCCTTATGTTTTTGCAGAAGATACTGTAGGTGCTCATAATCGTTATGACGGTAACGATAGTGGTCGGCCCGGCTTAAAATCGTACCATCTACTATGCTGGCATGGTTAAGACGATCGCTATAAACAGCTCCATGACGATCTAGCAGTGCAGTGATACAGCCCAAATTAGCCATGTAGCCATTTGCAAATAACAGGGTTGCCTCCCGTTCCTTCCAACGGCTGATCATTTTCTCCGTATGGTCATAACATGAAAAGTTACCAACGACCAAACGGGATGAAGTGCCTCCTGCTCCAAAGGATTGCGATGTCATTTCCCATGAATGTAGTATCCTGGGATCATATGATATTCCTAAGTAATTGTTAGAGGAGAGGTTCAGTAATTTTTGACCGTTTGCTACAATCCATGTTCCTTGGCTTTGAGCCACATATTCGGTTTGACGAAGACTGCGTGTAAGCCCCATGCGATGCAACTCCTCTAATTCATGCCGCAACTGGGGATATTTATTCATGTACGTGGTCGTTAGCAAATGCATTTTCTTCAATTTCAAAGCCCATGTCTGCTATCATTTGATGGTCGGCATGTATCGATTGTCCAGCAGTGGTTAAATAATCACCAACAAATACAGAATTAGCGGCGTATAATGCTAGAGGCTGTAGGTGTCCAAGGTTTAGCTCCCGCCCACCCGCGATCCGAACTTCTTTGGTCGGACAAATAAAACGGAACAAGGCGATTACTTTCAGACAAAAACGTGGTGTATTTCGTTCCATATGAGCTAATGGAGTTCCCAATATCGGATTTAAAAAATTAATGGGAATAGAATCGGCATTGATTGCCCGCAGAGTGTAAGCCATCTCTACAATTTCCTCCAGTGTTTCTCCCATCCCAATGATGACTCCTGAGCAAGGAGACATTCCGGCTGTTTTTGCATGTTCGATTGTTTCAGTCCGTTGATCGTAGGTATGAGTAGTAGTGATGGCAGCATAATTCTCTTTGCTTGTATTGATGTTGTGGTTGTAGCGATCTACCCCAGCGGCCGCTAAACGACTCGCTTGTTCTGATGTTAACAATCCTAAACAGGCACAAATTTTTAATGATGAGGTTTGTTTAATCTCTGTTACTGCATCGATTACTTGTTGTAATTCTCTCTCGGTTGGTCCACGACCAGAGGCCACGATACAATAAGTTCCCGCTTTTCGCGTGATCGCTTCCTGTGCCCCTTTTAACAGAGTTTCTTTGTCTAATATTGTGTATTTTTCAATAGGTGCTGACGAACGACTTGATTGAGAGCAATATCCGCAATCCTCCCGACAATGCCCGCTTTTCGCATTCATGATCATGTTTAACTTCACTCGTTTGGCAAAAAAGCGATAGCGTACCTGATAGGCGGCTTGCAGGATAGGCAATAATTCATCATCGGTCGCTTGTAAAACGCTTAGAGCTTCTTCCTTGGTGAGAAGCTCGCCAGCTATAGATTTTTGAGCCAAAATAGACCAATCATATGTAGAGCCAATAGCTGATGTACTCATAGCACAAATCCCCCTCAAGAGTATTACTTCATCATTTTCAAAAGTAGGAACTAATCTTGAAATTCGCGTAGAATGGGTGTTAGCTGAATATGCTTTTCTATCACTTCGATAAGTTGATTTTTAGTGATTGGCTCCGCAAGATAGGGAAACAGCCCCAGAACGGGAACTTTACCAAAATCCTCAATGTAGTCAGCATTTTTTCTGATTGCTGTCAGAGAGAGTGCGGCTTCTGTTTGATTTAGAATGACGCCTAAGATAGGAATTGCTCTTGTGCGCAGGGCTTCTATGGAGAGAAGAGTATGATTAATCGTTCCTAAGCCCCCACGCGCAACCAGTAGAACAGAGAAACCAAGCTGTTTAATGAGATCAATCCCTAGCTTTGTGTCTGTCAAGGGAGCTAATAACCCACCAGCACCTTCTACCAGCAGATTTTTATGTTTAGCAAACAGAAGCTCGCCAGCCTGTATAATGCCAGGGAGTGTTAAGATGGTACCTTCTCGAATTGCCGCTAGGTGTGGTGTAACTGGTTCTACAAAGGACAGCGGAGCAATTTCATGTGGAGCATCCTCTAAGCCAGCCAGAGCTTTTATGCGTGAGGCGTCACTTTCTATGTCAATTGCACGCGCTCCTGATTGCACAGGCTTCCATACTCCAATGTCCAAATTTTTCTGAAGAAGTGTTGCGGCTAAACTAGCTGTAATAATGGTTTTACCTACCTCTGTATCAGTTCCCGCAATAAAAATGCCGTTGGTATGTCTCATGCTTCTCTACCCTCTGTAACTTCGACAATCGCTTGATATAAAATTTGAATCATTTCAGTTAGTTCATCGCGTGTACTTGAGAGGGGAGGCATAAATACAAGTACATTTCCGAGTGGACGTGTTAATAAGCCTAGTTCTCTACAGCGTTGGCTTACTTTTACCCCAATTCTGTCATTCCAGTGATAAGGAGTTCGCTTCTGTTTATCTACCACCAGCTCTATACCAATCATCAGACCTTTCTGGCGAATGTCGCCTACATGCTTTCTCTCTAAAAATGCAGGCCATTTTTGTTTGAGCCACTGTGCATCAGCCGCTACTTTGTCTACCAGTCCTTTTGATTTAAATAGCTCTAAATTGGCAAGAGCAACAGCACAGCCTAGCGGATTCCCGGTATAGGAATGTCCATGGAAAAATGTTTTTTGTTCCTCGTAATTCGCATAAAAACCCCGATAGATTTCATCTGTTGTAAGAGTGGCCGCCAAGGGGAGATATCCGCCGGTAATCCCTTTAGCAATGACCATGATGTCAGGCGTAACCTCCTCGTGTTCACAAGCGAACATCTTACCTGTGCGCCCAAAACCAGTAGCCACCTCATCAGCAATAAAAAGAACCTGGTGTGCAGAAGCTAGCTCAGCGATCTTTTTTAGACAACCTTCTGGCATGACAATCATGCCACTAGCGCCCTGCACAATTGGCTCAACAATAATCGCAGCGATTTCACTCGATTTTTCTTGTAGCAGCTTCTCCAAAGCTTGAAGTGTTTGCTCCAGTGCCGCTCCATCTTTTTCTTCCCTGTATGTATTTGGGTAAGGAATGGTGTAGGGAGAGAATAACAGTGGTTTGTACACCTGATGATAAAGGGGGATTGCACCTACACTAACGGCACCAATTGTATCGCCATGGTATGCCTGATTCATCGTAATAAAGCGGTTTTTTCCGCTGATCCCTTTATTTTGCCAATATTGAAAGGCCATTTTTAGAGCAATTTCTACACCTGTAGCCCCACAGTCTGAATAGAAAACCTTCGTAAGCCCCTCTGGGGTGATCTCGACTAGTTTTTCTGCTAATTGAATCGCTGGTACATTGGCCATACCCAGTAAGGTTGAATGGGCGATGAGTTCTAATTGTTTGGTTATTGCTTGATTTAATTCAGGTACGCAGTGCCCGTGGACATTGAGCCAGACAGAGGAAAACCCATCGTAGTATTTTTTGTTGTTCACATCGATTAATGTAACGCCCTCTCCTCGCTCGATGATTAAAGGATCATTCTCACAGTAGTCTTTCATTTGAGTAAAGGGATGCCACAGGTATTTTTTATTTTTACTGGCTAATTCAGCATAGCTGGGTGTTGAAATCATGTAGGATCTCCTTTCTTCTTTTTTTGTAAACTAAAATTATGATTTGGTTTACAAATATAGTTAGAAATATATCATAGCTTTTTTTTCCTGTAAATGAGTAAGGATGCACATTAAAATTTGACAAATATAACAGAATAGCTAGAAGATGAAAAATGAGAATGAATAAAGTAAGGATAGAATAGAGAAAATATTTCTATTGTGTAGTGGGAGGGAAATGTATGCTAACACGTAAGGTTTCACGGGTGGCGCTAATCGGTTCTGGATTTGTTGGGTCCAGCTATGCTTATGCGTTATTGAATCAGGGTATTGTTAACGAGTTAGTTATTATTGACGTTAATAAGGACAAAGCAGAAGGCGATGCCATGGATTTAAGTCATGGTCTACCGTTTACTTCTCCAATGAAGATTTGGGCAGGTGACTACTCAGATTGTAAGGATGCTGATCTTGTGGTCATTACAGCAGGGGCAAATCAATTGCCTGGCGAGACACGTTTAGATTTGATTGAAAAGAATGTTAGGATTTTTAATAAGATCGTAACGAGCATCATGGAGAGTGGATTTCAGGGTATTTTTGTCGTAGCTAGTAACCCAGTAGATGTTCTGACCTATGCAACGTGGAAAATTTCAGGGTTACCTCATGAAAAAGTAATCGGCTCTGGCACCTTGCTTGATACAGCACGTTTTCGTTACTTGCTTAGCAGAGCTTTTGAGGTGGATTCCCGCAGTGTCCATGCTTATATCATGGGAGAGCACGGAGATACGGAATTGCCTGTTTGGAGCCAGGCCAGTATTGGAGGCAAGACGATTACAGAATGCTTAAAGCAAGGGGTAGGGCCTAACAAAGAGGAATTAGACCAGATTTTTATTAATGTCCGTGATGCGGCTTATCACATTATCGAGAAAAAAGGTGCGACATACTACGGAATTGGAATGAGCTTGGCTCGTTTAACCAAAGCGATTTTATATAATCAAAATTCGATTTTGACCATCTCCACTCTTTTACAGGGGGAGTTTGGTTTGCATGATACATATTTAGGTGTTCCGGCTGTAGTAAATCGCAGCGGTGTACGTGAGGTTGTTGAGATCACGTTAAATGAGGAAGAAAAGGCTAAACTAAAGCATTCTGCGGACGTATTGAAGCAGGCATTGTCTACGATCTCCTTTACGTAGCAATATCAAGGAAAAACGTAGGAAAAAGAAACTTCATAGGCTAACAAATGTAGGGGAAACGGGAAGGCTACTGATTAGCGGAGTAGCACTTTCTGTTCCCCTGTTTTTTTGCTCATTTATGTTTTTTTCTGGGTTCTTCGATCACATCCCAGGTTTCCTGGTCTTGAATTTGGTTCATAATAAGCATATATTCAGAAATAGCCTCTTGAATGGATCTAGCAATTTGTTTTTGCGTTTTTTCATTTACTAGAAAACGGCGATCACGCGAGTTACTTAGATAGCCCATCTCTACAATAACTGTCGGACATATAGATTGCTTAAGTAGATAATAGGTCTTGCCAGGCAATGGCTCACCTTTGGTTTTATACAAGTGATCCAAGTGGTGCTGGATGATATCAGCGAGAATATAGCTTTGATTATTTTTTTGATAAAGGACTAACGGGCCTCGGCTAGATTTACTATTTGACCAATTAACGTGGAGGCTAACTAGCATTTGTGGATGAATTTCCTTAGCTAAATGTCGTCTCTGAGCTAAATCACGAATATGACGCGAGGGAGAACGCAGCCATTTATTCTCATCGCTAAGAGCATAATCACCTGTGCGATTTAGCAAAACCTGATAACCTTTTATCAATAATTCTTTATACAATAGCTTGGCAATTTGCAAATTAATATCCTTTTCTAAAATTCCTTGATAAGAGGTTCCTCCATCTATGCCGCCGTGTCCCGCATCAATAATGATTTCTATTGGTATATGCTCGGAGCTAATTGCTCTGGCATCAGTAGGGAGAAGGCCCATCAACAGCAAGCCTACCAAGGCTACCTTCAACCACCGCATACACTTCTCCTCCTTAGGTTATGGAACAAGATGTACGTATCGTGTGAGAAATTTTGATATGTAAAAGTATCCCCCTACCTGCAAAAACTCATGAAGAACTTTCAGAGGGAAACAGAGGGATTTATATAATAAATCGCCTTTTCACTCTAGCCGTTTGGACGTAAATCGCACTTATATGTTATAATAAAGCGTTGTAATTTCGAGTTGGAGGGTAACCTAAAATGGCAGAACAAACATCTCGGTTTCCAAAAATTGACATTAGCCAAGAGATGCGTGACTCGTTCATTGATTACGCGATGAGTGTCATCGTTAGTCGCGCTTTACCTGATGTAAGGGACGGACTAAAGCCAGTTCATCGCCGTATCTTATATGCCATGCATGATATGGGGCTTACTCCTGATAAGGCTTTCCGTAAATCCGCAAACGTTGTCGGTCAAGTAATGGCTAAGTATCATCCTCATGGTGACACGGCAATTTATGAGACCATGGTTCGGTTGGCACAAGATTTCAATATGAGATATATGCTCGTTGAAGGCCAAGGGAACTTTGGTTCTGTGGACGGCGATCGGGCGGCAGCTATGCGTTATACTGAGTCCCGTTTTTCAAAAATTGCTTTAGAAATGCTTCGGGATATTGATAAAGATACAGTAGACTTTATACCAAACTACGATGGACATGAGGAAGAACCTACCGTTCTCCCTTCTCGTTTTCCGAATTTGTTAGTAAATGGTTCAGCAGGTATCGCGGTTGGGATGGCGACTAATATACCACCGCATAATCTGAGGGAGGTCATTGATGGTGTTAGTGCCATGATTGATAATCCTGAGATTACTGTTGCAGAACTGATGAAAATCATTAAGGGGCCGGATTTCCCAACAGCTGGTGAAATTTTAGGCTACTCTGGTATTCGACGTGCTTATGAAACAGGACGCGGTTCCATTATTATGCGTGCCAAAACCAATATTGAAGAGAATAATGGGAAAGCCCGCATTATTGTAACGGAAATTCCGTATCAGGTGAACAAAGCTAGACTTGTTGAAAAAATTGCAGAATTAGTACGTGAGAAAAAGATTGATGGCATAACTGATTTGCGTGATGAATCTGACCGCAAAGGAATGCGTATTGTCATTGAACTTCGTCGAGATATTGTTCCAAAAGTAGTGTTAAATAATTTGTTTAAGCATACCCAAATGCAATCAACCTTTGGGGTCAATATGCTGGCGCTTGTTAATTCACGTCCCAAAACATTGAATTTACGCGAAATGATCTACCATTACTTGGAGCATCAACGCGTCATTGTTCGTAGACGTACTGAATATGAATTGCGTCAGGCTGAAGCGCGTGCGCATATCTTAGAAGGATTACGCATTGCACTTGATCATATTGACGAGATCATCAGTCTCATTCGTGCATCTCGCATGGCAGAAGAAGCGCGCAATGCTTTGATCGAGCGATTTGGGTTGAGTCATGAACAGGCTCAAGCGATTTTGGACATGCGTCTCCAACGCCTTACTGGTCTGGAACGCGAAAAAATTGAAGCGGAATATCAAGAGCTTTTAATTAAGATTGCTGAATTAAAATCCATTCTTGCTGATGATAATAAAATCTACTCGATCATTCGTGAAGAGATGAATGCCATCAAAGAGAAATTCGGAGATGACCGTCGCACGGCAATCACGATTGGCGAAGATATGATTGAGGATGCAGATCTTATTCCAGAAGAGGAAGTTGTTATTTCCTTAACTCATAGCGGTTACGTGAAACGTTTGCCAGTAACCACCTATCGCAGCCAGAAGCGCGGAGGTCGTGGTATTCAAGGAATTGGAACCAAAGACGACGATTTCGTCGAGCATCTTTGCATCACGAACTCCCACGATACGCTCTTGTTCTTTACAAGTAAGGGAAAAGTGTATCGCTTAAGAGGATTCGAAATTCCTGATCTGAGTCGTACAGCTAAAGGCACACCAATTATCAATTTGATTCAAATTGAAAAGGGTGAGACAGTCAGTGCTGTAATTCCAGTGAAGGAATTTAGAGAAGATCAGTTTATCTTCTTTGCCACTAAACAGGGGATTGTTAAGAAGACGGACTTAAAATCGTTCGAGAATATTCGACGCGGCGGTCTCTTTGCTGTAAATCTACGGGAAGATGATGAGCTGATTAATGTTCGTTTGACAGATGGCAACCAACAAATCATCATGGGTACAAAACAAGGAATGTCCGTTCGTTTTAATGAAGGCGACGTACGAACCATGGGACGTACTGCTACAGGCGTTAAGGGGATAACCCTAGATTCTAACGACGTAGTAATTGGCATGGATGTCATCCGTGAAGATGCTGAGGTATTGATTGTAACTGCAAAAGGCTACGGTAAACGCACACCTGTATCTGAATATCGTATTCAGACACGTGGAGGTAAAGGAATCAAAACCCATAATGTTACAGAGCGAAGCGGCCAGGTTGTTGGCTTAAAAGTTGTGCAGGCCGATGAAGACTTAATGATTGTCACAATAACTGGCATCATTATTCGCATGGAGATTAAAGGGATTTCCGTTATGGGACGCTATACGCAGGGTGTAAAATTAATTCGTCTAGGTGATGAAGAGGAAGTTGTTTCAATTGCAACGGTAGAAGCTTCCGAGGAGGACTCTGAGAATAATCTTTGTACAGAAGCCGCAGAGCTTGAGACGGACAACGTTAACGAGGCTACAGAAGCAGATGCCGATGTAGCTGATGATACATCTGAAGAATAAGTAATAAGGAAAAGGGTGATTCCATGATGGGATCACCTTTTTACATAAATTCCTTTGGAAATATAATCAAGTTTCCCCTATCCTTTTATGTGCATCGCTTTTATAATAGAAGATAATTCTAAAGATATAGGTCTAATTTCTTAGTGATATATAGGGGGATCGATATGCCTGTTTGTCAGATTAAACACATACCGGTAGGATCTCGCTTAACGGAAGATGTTTATACACCGTTAGGAGGATTGCTTTTTACAAAAGGAACCGTTGTAGAGGATAGAGAAATAGAAATTTTGGATGCTTTTATGATTGAAGAGGTTTCTGTTGAAGCTGCAGTAGATGGAACTGTTATTACAGAAGGATTTGCCGATGGGAAAAAACAGGTATCCGCAGAAGGAAAAGGAGCAAGTAAACCAATAAGAAAGCGACAATCAGAGCCGGGAATAATGGAGCATTTAGAGAAGGCAGTCTCTTCTTTTAAAAACCTTTTCCAACATGTACAAGGGGGACAAAGCATTCCTGTATTAGAGGTTCGGAATGTTATGACTTCACTTATTAAAGAAGTAGAGGAGCAATCTAATCTTCTATTTATCCTGAAAAAAGCGGATAATCCAAATAACTATTTGTATGAGCACTGTGTAGTTGTGGGGCTACTTAGCTATATTATGGCAAAGTGGATGAAGCTTCCGGAAAAAGAATGGATGCAGGTAGCTTTAGCAGGAATGCTTATGGATATAGGAAAAACAAAAATTGACCCTAAAATTTTGTGGAAGCCAGACAAGTTAACTTCTAGTGAATTTGAAGAGATGAAAAAACATACTGTTTATGGCTATGAGTTAATTAAATCAGCAAAGGGCCTCACACAGGGTGTTGGATTAGCAGCACTACAGCATCATGAACGAGAAGATGGAAGTGGGTACCCATTTGGTATAAAAGGTGATAAAATACATACCTATAGTAAAATAATAGCTGTGGCTGATATGTATCATGCGATGTGCTCTGACCGTTTACATCAAAAGGCAACTTCTCCATTTCTAGTAGTAGAGCAATTGTTGCAGGATAGTTTCGGTAAGTTAGATCCAAAGGTAGTTCGTGTATTTGTTAATGGAATTACACAGTTCTCTATAGGAAGTAAAGTAGAATTAAGTGATGGAACAGTTGGAAAAGTGGTATTTATAAATCAAAACTATCCAACCCGACCGATGGTAGAAATCAATCAAAACATCATTAATCTAGCTGACAAGAGAAATGTTTGGATTGTAAAAGCGCTGGTTTAAGATCATCTTTTATGAAGCCAAGATATTTATAACGATTAGGTTATAAGTATCTTTTTTATTTGAGACTGAAAAAAATTTAATTTTATTTAAAAAAACTATTGATTTTTATTGTGACTGTGTGTTAGACTAAGTCCATAAGGTTGAGACAGCGGTTACTGAGTAAAGAAAACAACTGCTTAAGGAAATTATCTTTAAAAGGTTGTTGACAAGAAAAGTTAAAGCTGATATGATTAAAAAGTTGCTTCTAAAAAACTTAACAAAAAAACTTCTTGACAAACAAAGAAGAGAATGTTATAATAATGAAGCTGATTATGATCTTTGAAAACTGAACAGTAAAATGTTTGATAGAAACACTAGCCAAGCAAGTTTTGAAGCTTTGATCAAGAACTACTTTAATGGAGAGTTTGATCCTGGCTCAGGACGAACGCTGGCGGCGT